>CAXDQP010000176.1:0-4884 GCA_963991335.1 uncultured Flavobacteriales bacterium | reverse complement strand
ACGGATAAGTTGGCTGCAGAGATCATCTTGAAAGAAGGACTGAAGCCAGGATGTGTGCTGCCCCACAACCGAAAAGGCAGAAAGGACGTTCATACTACCTTGTTCTGCCCACAAGACAGTAGAGGTGACGGCAGTCGCCGGATCACCAAGAGACTGGACATGGGTAAGACGGCCGCGGTCATTTGCTTATCGGCGAAGAGCTTGGAGATCAAGGGTCGAATTAATCCTCAGGCTGAATCTGTCTATGGGGATACGTTCCACCCACCATGATCTCTGGACCTCTCCAGCCCGCTTGCCACCCCCAAAAATCCGTCCCATGGAGCCCGTACATCCTCGGCTCCATATGGTCTCCTTGATCACCCGAATGGTAAAGACCGCCATCCGAAGCCACCCACAGATCCACTGTTCCATCCGATCGGGTGAAAAACTTCACATCGTGGACATCTGCATGGGTATAGCGGTCTGCCGTGAACTCGCCAGCCCACGTCACCCAGTGGCCATTCAAGTCCCAATCCGCTCCGCCATTTTCAGAGCGCCAGACGCAAATACCAGCCGCAAATTGACGGTTTGCATCGGTGGGGCTGATGTCCAACGCGAGGTCATAGTAATATTGGCCGCCATCGCCTGTTCCATCTTCTGACCAACCCAAAATATTGGGATTGGTGTCCGCAGCCCATGGTCCGCCTGGTCCACTTCCACAGCAAATGAATTCGAAGGTTTCGCCTGCATCAACGCTCTTGTACATGCCAAATAACCCTCCACCATTGTCGGTTGATCCAGAAGCAAGCACAACCACCAAGTCGGGATCCGCAGGTGTAACCGCCATCTCACAGCGTCTTTGGCCTTCTCCCGAGGCAATGCTCGGCCAGCCTTCTGCTCCAGAGGCGAACGTAAGTCCGCCGTCTATCGATCGTTTGAAAATCGTGCTTTCGCCTAGAAGCTGAATGGCATAACAAATACTATCTGCCTCGGGATGAAAGGCAATTTCCATGAACTCGCCTCCACTCACTTGAATCATGGTGTTGCCCTCGTCGGCCGTTCGGAACAAGCCGTAATTGGTTGCGGCAAAGAGCATGGGTTCCTGTCCAATCGCACTCGGCCCAAAAATAAGATCACGGTACCATCGATCAGCGCCTTGGAAATTGGAACTTCCGCATGCTTCCCAGCTCACACCGCCATCTGAGGTTCGCCACAGTTGGCCAGAACCGGAGCCGAGCCACACCCGGTTCGGATCGTCTGGATGAATCGCGATGCTATAAACGCTAGTTAGCGGCAGATCGCGTGACATCAATTGCCAGTGCTGTCCGTGATCCTCTGATTTCCATGCACCGGCGGTGGCTGTTCCGCACCAGACGATTTCATGGTTGGACGTGGCCTGCTCAACGGTGTAAACATGGCAGGCTCCCGGACTTTGCACTTGAAAAGCCATTGCCACTTCAGGGTCATAGCTCCACGGCCCCAATTCTTCCCAAATTCCGTTCATTCGCTCCGAAGCAGCTTGGTGCAGCTCGGTGTATCCACGGGAAGGCTGAGGAGGTCTCAATTCATGGTTCCGCATCCAGCGCTTGTAGTATTGCGTATCTCGGTTTTTGACAAACGGAATGCTATCGTAATGCGCCTCAAACGCGGAACGGACAACTTCTGGCGTCGCATCATCCGCGTACATCAACCTCACCCAATAAGGCGCGTCATTCCCAGGTAAATACGGTGTTTGAGGAACGTGTTGCGCACAAACGGTCAAGGATACCATCAATTGCAAGGAAAGGCCGGCGATGAAGTGAATTCGGTGCATGGTCAAAAATAAGCCTTCCATCTTTTCTAGGAAAAGAAAAGAGCCGCCCGAAGGCAGCTCTTTCTGTCAAGTGAATTTGGATGGTTGGTCCAATCTTCCAAGCCTTATTCAGGGCAAGGAGTTCCGTAGTACTGGAAGAACGTCAGCAAATCAGATACATCGATGAAGAAGTCACCATTGATGTCACCTGGGCAAGCGTCTGGGTAATCGCAACCGCCAGGGAAGTTGGCATTTGGATCAAAGTTCAATCCATCCGTGTCCATGCAACCGACAATCAAGCAAGATCCGTCGTCTGTTGAAGCATTTGCATCATAATTGCAAGCCGTTTCATCAGTACAACCGGCAAATTCACAAGAACCGTCGTCTACAGAAGCCGTCGCGTCATAATTCGTCGCGCTGGATATGGTGCATCCTCCAAAGAGGCATGAACCATTTTCCATTCCCGCCTCAGGATTGAAGTTGCTCGCATTTTCATCCGTACAACCTTGAACTGGGAACACACACGACTCATCATCATAAGTGGCTGCTTCATTGTAATTGAGACTCGCGGAATACATGCAACCGGCAACGATACAAGATCCATTATCCACATTAGCTCCTACGTTGAAGTTGTCCGCATCTGGATTCGTACATCCCGTGTACTCACACAATGCTTCTTGGTCTCCTGTATTCGCAATCGCATTGTAATTGGAAGCCAATTCATCCATACAACCCGTGTAGAGACAGATGGAATCTTGATCCCCCGTATTCGCCTGAGAATCATAATTGTCGGCACCCTCATCCATGCAACCCGTGTACAGACATGATTCGTCGTCAACGTTCGCACCTGCGTCATAATTGTCCGCATCAGCGTCTGTGCAACCCAAGTATTCGCAGAGCTCCAATTGATCTCCCGTGTTGGCCAAGTCATAATAGTTGTCCGCTACTGGATCAAAACAACCCGTGAACAAACATGTACCATCGTCCACATTCGCCATGGGATCATAGTTATCAGCGACTTCATTCGTGCAGCCGTTGTAAATACAAATTGCACCTTGATCTCCAGTATTGGCTTGGGCATCGTAGTTGTCTGCGGCGAAATCCATGCAACCGGCATACAAACAAATTGCATCCTGATCACCGCCATTGGCTTGTGGATTATAGTTGTCCGCATCCGCATCCATGCAACCCTCATATATACAAGAACCGTCGTTTAGGTTCGCTGCCGGATTGTAGTTGTTGGCGGTTTCATCCGTGCATCCCAAGTAGACACACGTAAGGTCATCGAAGTTGGCTGAAGGATCATAGTTCGAAGCAGCTGCATCGGTGCAACCTCCTTCGATGGCTGGGAAGGTCAGCTCAACATCGGTGTACTCGAAAAGCTCATCTTCCGCTCCTTGGAATCGGATGTTGTAGCGCAAGAAAACCACACCACTCGTAGTAAATTGTCCCACCAATAAACGTCCGTCTTCATCCGGCACGCCTTGCGTATCTGAGGCACCGTCATTCAAGAAAATCTGGGCACCTTCCGGCGTATCAATGATCAAATCATTTCCGAGGTTGAATTCGGGCAGATAGATGTACATGTTTTCTTGTGCGAGGGCATTGTAATCGCCTGGGCCGGCACCAATGGTCAACCAAGAGTCATACTCCAACTCTGGGAATGTACCGTAGAAACCGGGGTTGATGTTTCCACCAAAGTCCGCTCCTAGTGGGTGCTGGTAAAAGCTTTCCGTTGCCGTGGTCAACCATGGATCCTCGCTATTTCCGAACAACGAAGTCATGTCCACTGCAGCGTCCGTATCAAATTGAGCATAAACGCGGTACGTAGTGGCGGATTCGATGGTGTTCTCGTCGACAACTTCGTAAACCAATCCTTGGAAGGTATTGTCCCCCCACTCGCAGCTCCCGTCGTCGTTCGTGGCCAATGGATTGAAGTTGGTAGCAGATTCTGAAGCACAACCTTGAACCTCTGAACACTCGTCTACTCCATCGCCATCATAGTCGCCGTTGCAATTGCCATCGCAATCCGAGAAAGGCTCAGCATAGACACAGGTTTCCAAAACGTTAACGTCGGCATCTGGGTTGTAGTTGCAGGCCAATTCGTCGAAGCAACCTATGCTCAAGCAAGTACCATCTTCGTCGGTGGCTAGCGAATCGTAATTGAACGCTTCGGAATCTGTGCAACCAGGAATTTCTTCCTCGTCACATACATTGTCGCCATCCGCGTCGTTGTTGCACTCTCCTTCGCAATCACGGTAGTCCGTTTCATAAATGCATGTGCCGTCATCGTCCGTTGCTGCAGCGTCAAAGTTGCAAGCCAGTTCATCGGTGCAACCCACTCCGAACGCGGGGAATGTCAAGTTCAAGTCGGTCATGTAATGGGACGTCTCGTCTTCATCACGAAATTGCAGGTTGTAAGAAACCGAAACAACACCCGCGGTCGTGAATTGGCCCAAGAGCATCTGTCCATCTTCTACAAAAGACAAAGGGCTCCCGTCATCACCGGGAATGTAGTACAGGCTCGCTCCTACCGTCGTGTTGACCAAAACATCACCTCCCGTTTCTTCAAAATCAGTAAAGAATGACTCAAGTCCTACACTTTGCAATTCAATGGGCGCACCAGGTCCACCGCCCAGCGCCAGCCAAGAATCATACGCCAATGTTGGGAAAGACGCATAGAATGCTGGGTTGATGGACTGAGCCAACAAGCCTCCAAATTCATCCTGATAAAAGGATTCCGTGGAGCTGATGGACCAATTAAACTCATCTGTTCCATAGGCTGCAGTGACTTGAATGATTGTGTCTGCCGCAAAATTTGCGTACAACCTATAGGTCGAAGTTCCTTCGATCAAATCATGACCGACGAGCTCGTAGGTAAGCCCGGTGAACAAACCTTCGGGCCATTCACAAGATCCGTCATCATCCGTCGCTGCTTCGTTGTAATTCAAAGCGGAAGAAGAGGTACATCCTCCGAATTCAAACTCATTGCAGATGCCATCGCCGTCATGATCTGCTAAGCACTCACCACCACAATAGGAGCCGGGAGTAGCAAACACGCAAGAACCATCGTCATCCGTGACTTCTGCGCTAAAGTAGCAGGCAAAGGAAGA
>CAXDQP010000175.1:0-4885 GCA_963991335.1 uncultured Flavobacteriales bacterium | reverse complement strand
GTACAATTCACCAACGTCCATTTTCATGCCAATGGAGGCGACCAATACATAGAGGAAAGCGCTGCCGATTTTGCTGGCACCCGCACCTTCATAGCTGCGCAATTTGGTGAAACTCAGTCCAATCCCAATCGCAGTAGCAGCAACGACAATCCAGAAGAATCCCTGTTCGAGACTGCTCAAGAATTGCACGACGCTGTCCGGATTGGCGTCCAGAATGGAACCAAACCATGATTTGAAGGCCGGACCTAAACCGTCCGCGGCAACGTGCGCTAGCGCCACGGCTCCGAAAGCAATGCCTCCGATGATCATCAGGTCTTGAAACGACGGAATGCGGGCAATTCCCAATTGGAATTTTTCAACCTTTTCTTTCAATGCATCCACGGCAGAAGAGTCGGCTTTGAGCTTGCGGTCAAGCACGGCGCTCATTCCTGCTCCGATCAAGAGGAATGGCATCCAGAGGTTCGCAACGAATACGTCAACAATGAGCATTGCACTGAATTGATCGTCCAGTGTTTGCGAAATTTCCTTGAGTGCAGCCTGATTGGCTCCTCCTCCAATCCAGCTGCCCGCCACGGTCGACAAACCTCGCCAGAAGGCCTCCGGCGAATCACCACCCAGCACGTTAGGTTCTATGAAGCTCACCGCCCAAAGCGCAATGGGCCCGCCGATGACGATGCCGATCGTGGCCGTAAAAAACATGATCAACGCCTTGGGGCCGAGGTTCCAGATGCCTTTCAAGTCGATGCTCAAACAGAGCAGAACGAGGCTGGCTGGCAATAGGTATCGCGAGGCAACAAAGTAGAGGTTCGAAGCCTCACCATCTACGATTCCCAAGGAGTTATAAGCAGCAGGAAGAAAGTAGCACAGCAGCAGCGATGGTATTATTTTGAAAAACCCTTTGAACCGAGGCAGTGAACTGCAGTGAAAAACAAGCGCCAAGGTGGCGATAAGCAGCCCCAGAACGGTGGCGTCATTGGTGATGAGAGCATTCATAACGTGCAAACTAATCATCATAGACGGAACATCGACCAAAGTTTACGGCAATGATTCCAAGGCGGATGTTCAAAAATGAAGGCATTAAAAAACCCCAGGACAAAGGCCCTGGGGTTGGTTGCACGGGGTGCTTTTTCGTTTACTGAACCGAGATCAATTCCACTTCAAAGATGAGCGCGGCAAGGGGAGGAATTGGCCCATTTGGTTTTGGGTTGGCTCCGTACGCCAAGTTCTGTGGAATGTAAAAAATGGTCTTTCCTCCTGGCTTCATGAGTTGAAGCCCTTCGGTCCAACCCGCGATCACATTGCCCAAAGGAAAGGAGATAGGCTCGCCTCGTGAATACGAGGAATCGAATTCAGTTCCATCGATCAATGTTCCACGGTAGTGCACTGTTACTGTCGAAGCAGTGGTTGGTGATTCGCCCTCACCGACCGTTTCATGCTTGTATTGCAGGCCTGATGCAGTGGTTTGAATTCCGTCCTTGCTTGCATTCTCAGCGAGAAAAGATTGGCACTCTGCGTCGTATCCTGCTGAGGCTTCAGCTTGTTTGGCTTGCATAAAAGCTCCCACCATTTCGTTGGCTTGTTCAGGAGTAAGTCGAGCGGCACCTGTCATTTGACTGGATAGCCCTTCAGCCATTTCAGCGGTGGAAATGGATTCAAGTCCCTGGTCTTGCAGGTTTTTAGCGAACAATACGCCCAGAGCGTAGCTGATGTCTTCCATGGATGGATTTTGATTTTGGGCCTGCACAGTGGTGACAAGCGCTGATATGATGAGGATGCCGAAGGCGCTTTTTAGCCGTTGGCAGGTGATAGAAAATGATTTCATGATGCGATTGATTTTTTATCTCGGGTGAACAACCAGGTATCGGTGCTGGACAGAGACTGGTCCCAGCGGTAGCCCATTCCACCAAACCCTCTCATTTCATCGGGATCAGTGAGTCGATTTTGGATGATGAATTTCGCCATGGCACCGCGTGCTTCTTTGGCGTAAGCCATCAAGGCTTTGTACTCGCCCTTGACCAAGTCTTTGAAAACCGGCGTAATGATGCGTCGATCCATGGATTTTAACTGAGCCGCTTTGCTGTATTCTTGACTCGCCAGGTCAATAATGGGGCCTGAAGTCTCCTCTTGAAGCCTCCGTTGCAGCTTGTCTCCCCAAAATGCATAGAGGTTTTTGGTTGTGTCGTCATTTGGCCATTTCAATCCCATTTCGAGTCGATAGGATTGCATGTAATCCTTGGGGGCCAAAATGCCATACAGTCCGCTTAAAATGCGCAAGTGTTGTTGGGCAAAATCCATGTCCTCCGATGACCAGGATCGGGTGTCCAATCCTGTATATACCGCACCCTTGAAACCGTAGGCTGCCGGTTTCGCATTGCTGTCAGTAAAGGGTGACTCCCAATTGGCACAGCGTTCATGTGCTTCTTCGGCAATGGCTTGGCTGACTTTCATTAGAGACGCAATCTCGGAAACACTCAGTTTCTTCAATTCTTTCATCAATGAGCCCGCGTCTTCCAAAAAGGACGGCTGTGTGGGCGCAAATTTCACTGGAAATTCATCCGAGGCCATGGTTTTGGAAGGGGAGAGGAGGACAAACATTGCGCCGACAAAAGTAGGTGGTATCCTCAGTGATTCCAATTGCGTTATATTCGAAGCATGAATTCGAAATCAACCCTCCCCATATTCGCATTGAGCTTGGCTCTGAGTTTTCCTTTGAATCTTGTTTCACAGTGCGAAGAAGGAGAAACGGCCATTGAATTTGTCGTCGACACGGATGCATGGGGCTATGAGATGTATTGGGAATTGACGCCTTCGGGCTCGGGGTGTGGGAGTGCCGATTTTTTGGCCAGTGGTGGCAACTCAGAAAATGTGGGTTGCGACGGAGCTGGATCGGATGGTTCAGGCGGAACTACGTACGGGAATAATGCCATTTATGTGGAAGGTCCTTTCTGCTTGAGCAGCGGAGAATCGTTGGACCTAATTCATGTGGATAGTTACGGAGATGGAGGTTCCCGTTTTGACTTGGTTATGGACGGTGTGCTTTCGGGAATATTCAATGGAACAGGCGCTGGCAATGTATGGACGTTTACCGCTGGCGAGAGTTTGCTTGTCGAAAACGATGTGCCTTGCGATGCCGCTGCGGTAGAAGTAGATGGACCAACGGTTATGATTTCTACTGCGGGTGCAACGGTGCAGGCGGGCGAAGTTTCGCCACCAGCTGCGCCCAACGGCTCATGCAATTTGCCCGGTTCGTGGTGTGGATCTGATGGCAATGTGACCGCTTCTGGTTGGGTCTCTTTTTCTCCCGAAACCGAAGCGCCACTCATGATCTCTTCTTGCACGGACAGTGCGAGTTTTGACACTCAAATTGCCCTTTATAAAGCGGAAGACTGCGCGGACTGGGCATCATTCGAGTTGGTGGCATCAGGCGATGATCAATGCGGTGGTTACCGATCCATCATGTACACGAGTTGTTTGGAAGTGGGCGCAACATATCTTGTCCAAGTAGAAGGATGGGGCGGACAGACGGGGGATGCGTACATCTCGGTTTCCACGTTGGACGAAAGTGACATCAGTGCCGATGCGCAGCAACGAAATGTCACGTGTCCATTGGATAAAGATTTTGAGGCCAATGGCCTTCTGCTGCCTTTTGTCAATCTTGGAGGTGCCGATTTCAGTTGTTCTTGGACAGGTCCTAATGGTTTTACATCGGAAGAGTCATGGCTTTACGGCCTGGCCCCGGGCACCTACACCGCTACCATCACAACCACGTGTGGTGCTGAATTTTCTTTGAGCCGCACGATTTCAGCACCGGAACCCTGGGACACTGAAACGATCATCGCGGAGGCATCATGCGCGGAAGCCGCAGACGGTTCTGTCGAAATTGCCGTCAGCGGCGCCACTCCTGATTACACATTTGTTTGGACGGGCCCGAATGAATTCACGTCAGAAGAGCAAAATCTTTTCGGCTTGTTGCCGGGCACTTATCAGTTGTCACTCAGCGACGCGAACGGTTGCGCAAACTCGGTCACAGCCTTCATCCCAGAGGTGGAGGCCTCGGACTTCAGCATTGGGAGTGACACCATTATTTGCGAAGATGAGCCACTCTTGATCTACGGCCCACTCGGCTATGATTACGAATGGCAAGATGGGTCGACCAATCAATTTTTCTACGTCGCACCGGGAGACTTCGCTCCGGGCACCTACAGTATCATCCTGTCAGGCTCAACCGATACCGGTTGTTCGTTCGCCGATGCGCTGCTGTTGACCGTGCACGAGTGTTCCCTCGGAATGGATGAAGTGGGATTGGCCGATCGATTCCTTTACCCGAATCCCGCCACGGATGAAGTGTTCATGAACCTTGATTGCGGCCAAAATGGTTGGCAAGCTGTGGCATTTGACGCCACAGGTAGAAAGGTTGCTGAACGGCTATGGATGGGAGCGGGATCGCCCGTATTCGATGTAAGTTCTTGGCCTGTTGGACGGTACACGATCCAGTTTCTAGACGAAGATCGTTCGCTCATTCACAGCCTTAGCGTCACCCGCTGATTTCCGCTTTTGATTCAGAAATTCGCTCGCCCGAGCAAGGTGCATGCGCGCTGGATTTGTTCCGGCGTTACGTCACGGTGGGTGACAAACCGAACTTTTTGCCCGCCAAATGGAAAGCAAGCAATGCCCTGCGTCGCTGCCCATTCTACAAATTGATCGGCCGAAACATGTGCTTTTAAGCTGAAAATGACAATGTTGGTTTCGACGGGTTCGATCGATGCGACACACGCCAGTTCTGCCAATGTTGCGGCCAGAGCCTGCGCGTGAAGATGGTCGTTGTGCATCCGTGGCAATTCATGGTCCAATGCATGCAGGCAAGCTCCGGCTAACCCCCCAATTT
>CAXDQP010000174.1:0-4897 GCA_963991335.1 uncultured Flavobacteriales bacterium | reverse complement strand
CGACATTACCCATGTTGCAATGAAGTTTGAGCCGCTGCATCCAGGATCAGTGCATCAATGGCTCGGGCGTAATAACGGTGTTCTAATTGCGCTACTTTCTGAGCAATCTGTTCGGGCTCATCTTCGGGCTCCAACGTGCAAGAAGCTTGGAAAATAACATCACCCTCATCATAGGCTGACGTCACCCAATGAACCGTCATTCCGGATTCTGTGCATCCTGCTGCTTTGACCGCTTGGTGGACATGCATTCCATACATGCCTTTGCCGCCAAAGTTCGGCAGCAATGCGGGATGAATATTCACCATTCGACCTTTAAAATGCCCCACCATTGCTTCCGGAATGCGCAAGAGAAATCCTGCCAAAATCACCCAATCCACTCCGGTCGAACAAAGCATATCCAAAACCGCGCCACTCCACAATTCCGATGCTTGAAACGGTGTCGTTTCCAATCCCAGTGCCCGCGTTCGCGTGTATACACCCGCATGCGTTTCTGGACGATTGCACCCCACCCAGACCACATCGGCCCACGCACTGCCTTCAAAATACCGAAGAATCGCTTCGGCATTCGACCCAGCTCCCGAAGCTAAAACGGCGATGCGTTGTTTTTCCAAAGCGTTAAAATTCGAACGCGCCCATGGAAGCGATGCGTTGCTCTGCGAGCGCCATCATCGCCTCCAATTCAACCATTTCCGCTTCAAGTTCTGGACCGAGGGAATCTTCCGGCAGGTAAAGCGTTGCGGTTTGGACCAACACTTGTGCGACTTGTTTCGCAATTCGTCGTTCTTGAGATTTCGAACGGAACCGCGCCGGGTCCAATGAGTGGTAATATTGCAAATCATCGGCTTGAATCTCAAACAAACGACGGGTCAGGTCTGACCCCAACTTTTTGGCCAAGGCTCGTCGCTCATCCGAAAGGTCAAAGACCTTTATCCCCGGGGCGGTTGAGGTTGACGCCAATTCCATAAGACTTCCTTGGATGCTTAACAATACTCGGCTCAGCGGAACGTTTTTCTCCGGCATTTTCACTAAAACCTGCTCAATGACATCCAACGCACGATCCGGTTCACCCTCCTTCATAAGGGTTTCCGCTAAAATGGAGAGCTGCAACCTAAAATTGGTCACCATCCGGCGATTGTTCTCATCCATGTAAATGCCGTCTTCGACATTTTCCATCCCTCCCCAAGACCATTTGCCCATTACATTCTCGTACATCGTATTCGCAGCGACTCCGCCATAGGCATTCGGATTTTCATTTTGAGGGTAACGGATTGGCACCAATCGGTACGCCAACCCCTCTAAGCGGAAGAATGATTGCAATCCCATATAACTATCAGGGCCCGTCGTTACCGCAAAGTAGATAGGACGTTCCCAATTGTTGCCCCGAATCATGTCGAGCACAGCAAATTGACTTTTCAAAATGTAGCCTTTGGGCTTTCCGTTCGATCCTGACAACGTAAACTCCAATGCATCTAGCCGTTCGGGCATTTCTTCCGGTGAAAGGACGTTATGTTCCACCAATGCAGCGCTGTCAACCGGTATGCGAAGGCTATGCGAAGGCAATACCGCATAATTCTTCCCGCCGCCAAATGCCCTCGTTTTGGAATCATCGAGCGCGAACGCCATCGCAGTTTCAAGGTCCATGTATGGCGCAGAGGAGTTGGAAGGTCGGTCCAGAACCACCACATCACGGGTTCCTTGCCGATAGCTTTCTTCATCCATCAAGATGGGCAATGGTGCACTTTCATACGCCTGTCGCTTCATCTGATCGATGTACCAATCTGTATTGAGCAAACTCAAGTTGCAAATTCGAACATCCGTCCGGTAGCCTTCCACTTCTTGGACATACCAAAGCGGGAACGTGTCGTTATCTCCGTTGGTGAACAGGATGGCATTCTCCTCCAATGAATCCAGATAATTCTTGGCGAAGTCCACCCCGGTTCGCCGATTGGCCCGGCTATGGTCGTCCCAGCCCTCCGTCGCCATGAGGCAAGGAACGGACATCGCAAGCAAGACCATGCATTGGGCTCGAAGCGATTCTTTCAGCGACAATGCATTCAGCAACCATGCGATTCCTAGCACCAAAGCCACCACTCCCGCCATGAATGCAATCGAGGCTCTTAATGCGTGTGGCCCCCCCGAAACCTGCTCCAAGCCATACAGCACTCCCGCGGCAGCGCCGCTGCCGCCCAATACCTGCAAAAATTACCGCACGTCCGCTTTTCGCGCCCATTCGAAAAGGGCGTAAACTCCCAAGCCAATCCAAATGGCAAAAGCGTAAAATGATCCCACAAATGCATAATCCCGTTCACGGGGTTGAAACGGATATTGATTGAGGTAAACCACTATGGCCATTCCGGTCAAGACGAACAATGCAGCAACGACTAAGAATTGCCTTGGATCTCGAATCGCATGAAAAATCAATCCGATGAGTCCAAGCAGCAGTGGCAAATAATAAAATCGATTGTATGCCTTGTTGGCCTTGGCCACCTCGGTCAATTTTGATTGATTCCCCAACCGCTGTTCATCAATGGAAGCAATTCCCGAAATCCAATTTCCTTCGGAGAAACTTCCATGCCCCTGGAAGTCGTTTTGTTTCCCCGAAAAGTTCCACAAGAAGTAACGGAAATACATCCACCCCATCTGATAATCCTTGAAGTAACGGAGGTTTTCCGCTGTGCTAGGAACCAAATCGGCTTGAATGCGGTCGAGCATTCCTTCCATTTGACGCACACGGCGGACGTCGTCTTGAGAGCCACTGCGGTTCGCCTGCACCGTTGCTGAACGGATTTGGCTTTCCAATTGCGCTTTTTCGCCCTCCAATCGGCTGACATAGCCCTGGCCTGAAGTCAATCCAGACTGCAAATCGTTCACCATAAAGCTGACAAGGGTTTCCAAAATCCCATCGTCATCGAGCGGAGCTCGCTGCATGTTTCCAGACTCAAAATCACGCACCAATAACTCCGTTGCTGAGGCCACTTCATACCGCTCGTCAAAACGCAGGTTATACGATCGGTACAGTCCATTGAGGGCGCGGCTCAGCGCTTCCTTGGACATTCCTGCTTTCAAATAGTCTGCTGCTATGTGCGCCTCAAATTGTTGGGCATTCATGGCCGCATCACTCAGAGGACTAGTGAAGGAAGCAACCTGATTGTATCCCTTGTAATTGCTCCAACTCTTGTACGCTTCAATGTGATTGGCCTGTGTGGAATACATGCGAGGAAACCTCATCGTGAAACGCTCATCATAATTGGGGACGTTCGCTTTGCGGTCTCCACTGTCGACGTATTCTTCATGAATGCGCATCCGTTTCGTACCATTCGCTGCCATCCATGCCTCAGCACCTCCTTCCGTTCGGAACGATTTTATTCGCTTGTCGGTGCCGCGGTCTTCCATGATGCTAAAGCTTTTCACGAAACTTGGGCGGCCGTCTGAGTAGGGCTGCTGCTTCTCCGTTGGACTCCCCCAGTATTCTCCCGTGGCGAGCGGTCGATCGCCATATTGCTCACGGTTCAAATAGGAGAGCAACGCAAACAAATCTTCTGGATTGTTCTCGTCCATGGGTGGATTCGCAGCACTGCGAATCACAATCACGGCAAAAGTGGAGTAACCAATCAACACCATGACCATGCCCAAAACGAATGTGTTGGCAGCAACCCAATTTTTCATCTGCGTCCACCAGATGGCAAACGACAAAAATGCAATGAGCGCGACTGCATAGACGATAACACCCGTATTGAATCCCATCCCCAAATCATTCACAAAAAACAGCTCGAATTTGCCCGCCAAATTCACGACGCCTTTGATCAATCCTTCTTGAATGAAGCCCAAAATTCCGACGGCTACAGCAGCGGTAATCAACAACCCTTTCCAAGAAAATTCATACCGCTTGAAATAATACACCAAGGCAATAGCAGGAATGGCCAGCAGATTCAACAGGTGAACCCCAATGGATAACCCCATGAGGTAGGCGATGACTAAAATCCAGCGCAAATTGCCCGGTTCGTCTGCTACGGACTCCCACTTCAAGATGGCCCAAAACACCAAGGCGGTGAACAAGGATGACAAGGCATATACCTCTCCTTCTACTGCAGAAAACCAAAAACTGTCGCTAAAGGTGTAGGCCAAGGCCCCGACGGCACCCGAGCCTAAAACGGCCCACGTCTGCCCCTTCGAAATCTCCCCCGATCCGCCGCCCGTAAATTTTTTAGCAAGGTGCGTAATGCTCCAGAAGAGAAAAAGAATCGTAAACGAACTGCTCAATGCAGAAAGTGCATTTGCAAAGACTGCCGCCGTTTCTGGCGTGGAGAATACCATGAGAAAACGAGCCAGCAACATGAAAAAAGGTGCCCCGGGAGGGTGGCCTACTTCCAACTTGTATGCCGAGGCAATGAATTCGCCGCAATCCCAGAAACTCGCCGTTGGCTCAATGGTCGACAGGTATACAATGGTCGCTACGGCCCAGATGCCCCATCCCGTCCAATTGTTAAGTTTTCTATAGCTCATATTCGTAGTGGCAATCGCTCTTGATTGGCCAGCACGAAGTTAATGCACCTCCCGCGATGAATCACGCTTAATTCGGGGGTGAATCCCCGTCGTTTTCAACTGTTTTTCCAACGTTCAGCGGAGAATTCTGAGCTTGGTGTGCACAGGTTCACGGCTTTTAACGGCCCAAGTAACAACGTACCATCCTTCGGGCAATTGAGCAACATTCATTGAACCTGATGCGCTGAACACCTCTTGATTCATCACCATGCGTCCATCAAGTGTATGAATGAGCAATGTTGTGCCGCCTGCGAAGTCAGTTTCTTTCCAGAACAGAGCACTGTTCGTTGGGTTCGGCCAAACTTCGAATGACGCTGCTGACGCTGCCGTTCCGAACAAATCAGAAGTCCCCGTG
>CAXDQP010000173.1:0-4899 GCA_963991335.1 uncultured Flavobacteriales bacterium | reverse complement strand
TCTGTCTCTTCTTCTTCGTTTGCTATGTCGAGTGTTTCTTCGTCTTCTTTGTCGGCTTCTTTTGTGCTTTCTTCGTCCGTGCCGTCGTCGTCTGTGTTCTCGTCATCTGTTTCTTCGTCCGGTGTCCAATCAATGGCGCATGTGTTGGACTGCGAGCGCCATTCATTCAGTGCTGATACATTGGTGGCATCCATGAAGAATGAGTTTACCCAGTCACCGCGCAAAGCGACCGTACCGTCGCAATTGATGGCAACGATTCCGAATGGCCGCTGAAAGAAATTGTTGTAAACCGCATTATTCGGATTGTCCGCGTACATCGTGAACGGAAAGTCGTGCTCTGGGGAATCTTCCCATCCTCGGACCGCATATCGCCTATCTCCATAAAACGGAGGCTGGACTACCGTAGTGTCATTGCTTACGGTGGGGGGGCAATTGCTCGGGCAATTGCCGTCCGTTGGATGCGCCTCTACGCCGTAAATGAAAATCCAGTTGTAGTCATTGATGTGGTCTTCGAGGTAATTTCGTGCAGCCAAATATTCCTGGCCGTTATTGTCGGGCTCGAACGTGCCTCGGAAACGCAAACATGAGACGGATCCGTTGATCAGGACAACGGGCTTCTCTCCACTCAATTCCGTGTAAAGATTCAGGGGATTGCCGTCAAAATCATAGACGGTGAAATCGAAAACGGTATCGCCGGAACTATAGCCTCCGCTCATGTCGAGAAGTTCGCCGTAATAAATGATGTCGTCCACTGCTGCTGAATCTTCAGGGCATGTGGCTTCTCCAAAAGTGCCATATTGGGCGGTGCATTGCTGCGTTCCGGTCAGAGCAATGGCGATTGTCAAACACAAATAAATGGTGCGCATGGTTTCTGTCTTGCCCTAAAAAGACAAATGCAAAAGGAAAAGGTTCAAAACCAGCACTTAAGTAACCTGAAAAGGGAATGAGTGACTCAAAAAGGATCACTGAATACAGGGCAAAACGAGAATTTGTTGGACCCGATTCATGGACATGGCCGCAATGGCTTCGCCGGCTTCCTCGTCGTTGTTGTACCGTTCCATTACGATTTCCAAGGAGCACTGGCAATAATCTTTCGCTTGGCTTTGAGCCATATTAACTCCGGCCTGCTTCTGGCAACTTGACAACCATCCGGTTTTGAATTCCTCCGAAAAGTCCTTGCCCGCGTCCGCGCACGATGTGCCAAAAAGAACGAGCACAAGTCCCATGCAAAGAAAAGGAGTCTTCATGGTTTCCAATGGTTGATGGCTTTTGAAAAGGCGCAATGCATTAGTGCTCAGTGTGAATGAATCGAGCAACTTGACGGCTGCCTGCGCGATGGAGGACTTCGATGGTGTAAATGCCGGGTGCAAGGATGTCCGCATCAAAAAATACGATAGCGCCTGAAGCAGAACCCTGGTGAACCACGTTCCCATTCAGGCTGTGAATGGTGAACGACTCAATGGCATGACTGGATTGTACCCGAATGATTCCGCTTGTTGCAGGGTTGGGGAAAACATGCAGGTCAGAGACAGCGGGGCTCCAATTGTTGACCGCATCGGGGGTATTGTTGTAGGTGCCGGTTGGGAATGGTTCATTGGAAAAATCATTCGTCAACGGACCGTCGGTGACGCCCAAGGTGCTATTGATCCAATTTGCTTGGACAAAGGCATTGCCGTCGGGCCCTGTTCCATTGACGCGGTATGCCCAACCATCCGTGTATTCCCATGTTGCCCCCAATCCATCCGTATCGATTTCGCCGTAAGTATCAACAGGTACCCCAGCTTCAAAGAGCTCAACGGCATCGTTGCCATTGAAATTGCAAACGGCTCCAGCCTCACCAAAAGTGGGCGCAAATCCGAAATAGGCCGCAAATGCATCCGCGTCGTTTGTCACATAGACGAACGACCCCGCTTCCGCACCTTCGTCCGGGAATGTCCATTCCACGCCATCTGTTCCTCCGCCATTTTGGGCGGTACCAAGGCCATATTGCCCCAATGTCTCCAAATCATCCAAAACATAAAATTCAAGCGCCTTTGGCGCTGCACCTGCGTGGATGATGCCCGTCATGATCATCTGGTTGGAAGGTTCAAATACAGTGCCTTGGCATTCACAATTATCATCGATGGTATCAAATACGGTCAACGGATCGCCATCGTCGCACGTATCACCGGGAAATATGCATGTCAAATCATCCACGGTTGCATCTGCGTTGAAGTTACAGGCGGATGCGTCCATGCAACCTGGGTTTCCCTCGGATTCACTGCACAGTGGATAAGGACAGGCCGAATCTTCCGTGGTCGCTCCAGTGGAACACCCCAATTCCCCCATGGCCCAATCGCCACTCTCGGATTTGAAAGCCCAGCTGTCCGAATATTCCCAGCTCTCGCCCGATCCATCGACATCAGGATCTCCAAATGTCTCAATGACTTCCTCTTCAAAGTACAATTCAATGGCATCATCTCCGTTTTGATTCACAGCGCTGGAGGCTTCCAGTACCACCCCAAATTCCGCTATGCACGCTCCAAAGTAAGCGCTCATCGCTGCTGTTGATCGGGCCAAGAGCAAATGTTGGCCTTCATCCAAAGCTTGCGCAGGGAAGGTGTATTCTTGGCCATCGGTTCCTCCACCGTTGTTGGCGGTTCCAACGCCATAATTGCTGAGGTCATCCACATCTTCAACGGCTAAGAAATGCAGGGCTTTTCCATCCGATCCGCCGCTCGGTACATCCAAATCCAAGATTCCTTGCAGAATGAGTGAATCCAAGGCTCCGGACGCGTGCGTTGGAGTCAAAATGATGGCACATAGGAAAAATCCAATCGTGGCGAGGCAGGAATTGCGGAAGGACATGACAAGGCGATTTAAAGATGGCGTGTTTCGAACCGCCAATTTAGATGAAGCAATTGGATTTCGATGTGCTCCCCGGAAACTTTGGTCTTTGCCGAGCCTCTAGTCACATGATAAGCCGAACACCGATAGGAAGAACAACAAATCGGGAGTAGCGAGAAGCCCATCATCGTCGAAGTCTCCCGGGCATGAGAGCGTTCCTTCAATGACGCACGAACCATCATCTTGCGTTGCAGCTGAATTGTAATTGGATGCTGCTTCGTAGACGCAACCAAAAACAATCGCATCGGCACAAGAACCATCGTCCGCAGAGGCCGAAGCATCATAGTTTTGGAAAAAGGGATCAGTGCAGCCGCCGCAGATAGGGTAAATGCAGGACGATTCCGCGATCGTCTCAGTGCCATCTGTGCAATTAACGCCACCATAGGTCCATTCGCCATTTACTTTGTAGGCCCACGAATCCATGTACTCCCAAGCCTGTCCTGAGCCGTCGACATCAATCTCACCAAAAGTTTCGATGGCAATACCTGCTTCAAAAAGCTCAATGGCATCGTCTCCATTTTGGCTGATGGCCGTATTGGCCGTTAAGACGTGTTCAAAAGAGCTGAAGCAAGAGCTGGCCAAATAGCTTTCCATGACTTCCGGCGTTCGAGCCAATAGGATGTCATCACCCGCCGCTACTGCCATGGTTGGAAAACTATATTCCAAGCCATCGGTGCCACCGCCGTTGTTCGCAACGCCCACGCCAAATGCGCTGAGATCCGCAATATCAGCAACTGCCACAAAGTGGATCGCTTTGCCATCTGAGCCTCCACTCGGGACGGTGAAGTCTATGATGCCTTGAAGCATCAGCGCGTTGGACAATTCACTGGGGTCAAAAATGCAGGATGCATCGTCGGCATTCGCATCCGCATCATAGTTCAGCGCTGTCTCGTCTGTGCAACCCAAAAATTCACAGCAGTCTTCGCATGCTGTATTGGCTTCGGTGTTGTAGTTGTCTGCATCAAAGTCCAAACATCCTTCAAGCACATCTTCGCAAGAGCCATCATCAACGGTTGCATTTGGATTGTAATTGAAAGCCGCTTCGTCCATGCAGCCGGGGATATCTTCTGGTACTTCGCACATGGGATACGGGCAATCGGATTCAAAGGTGTTGGCCGTGCCATCCGTGCAATTGATTCCGCCGTATGTCCACGCGCCATCCACCTTGTACGCCCATGAATCGAGGTAATCCCACGCTTCGCCTGATCCATCGGTATCGATGTCTCCAAATGTTTCGATGACTGCACCGTCCAAAAACAATTCGATGGCATCGTCGCCGTTTTGCGAGATGGAGGATGTCGCATCCAGTGTGTGTTCAAACGAGGCGAAGCAGTCGGTTAAAAAGTAGCTCGCCATGGCGTCAAGGCTCCGAGCCAAGAAAATGTCATCGCCTGCTGCGACAGCCATGGCTGGGAAAGTGTATTCTTGGCCGTCTGTCCCGCCGCCATTATTGGCAACACCAATCCCGTAAATGCTCAAATCTGCGATATCATTGGTCGCAACCAGGTGAATGGCTTTTCCGTCGGAACCGCCTGACGGAACTGAAAAATCAATAATGCCTTGCAAAATCAGGTCGTTTTGACCCATCGCTGTTCCGCTCAGAAGAGCGAGAAATAGTGCGGCATTTAAGCTGCGAAACAATGAGATGTTTGGGGCGATGAATTTCATGATCTTTCGATTTGGTTAAGACGAATATACATTATTTTTCGCTGAAAGACAGCAAATTGGCCGAACAAGTGAAAGAATTGCTCGGACGACCGATTCCACGAGATCCGAAATTTCCTTGTGGATTTTCGGGTTATTTTTGTCCCGTCATGGCTGCCCACAAGTCCATACTCATCCGCATCATCTGTTTCGGATTGCTCGTGCTGCAACTGTTCGGTTGCCGGGTCAGTGATGACGCCGCGAACGATCCTGCCGGATTCGCGCTGCAGCGAGGAGCAGGAGTTTTCGAATTTGAGACGCCGAGTGGTGCAACGGCGTAAAACCTTTCGGTGCATTACCGCATTCCAT
>CAXDQP010000172.1:0-4907 GCA_963991335.1 uncultured Flavobacteriales bacterium | reverse complement strand
GAACACGCGCAGGTAATCCGTCATCGACTTCTCAGTCACCAAACGACGTTCGTCCAGATTCTTCTTGATGGACAAAAGGATTTGATTCGGATTGACCGGCTTAATGAGGTAATCAGATATTTTCGAGCCGATGGCCTCCTCCATGATTTGTTCCTCTTCACTCTTGGTGATCATGATTACAGGCAGGTGCGGACGTTGCTCCTTGATGCGTTGGAGGGTTTCCAATCCGTTCAATCCCGGCATTTGCTCATCCAAAAACACGAGATCAAACACATCGGTAGCCAACAAATCCAAGGCCTCTACACCGCTGTTCACCGGGGTCATGTGAAAGCCTTTGCTCTCCAAAAAAAGCACATGGGGCTTGAGCAAATCAATTTCGTCATCGGCCCATAATATCCTCGGTGTTCGCTGCATGGTCAAATCAGATTGGTAAAGTTGCGCTTGCTGTATGCCGTACAAGTTAACTTGCACTTTTAACAAACGCACTTTCGAACGCAACTGATATTGGACGCATCGATGTCAACTCACAACAAAAACAAAATCCTGAACGACCCCGTCTACGGGTTCATCACCATTCAACACGAGCTCACATTCGATTTGATGGATCATCCGTTCGTTCAGCGATTGCGCAGGATCTCTCAATTGGGGTTGTCTCATCTGGTGTATCCAGGTGCCGTGCACAACCGCTTTCATCACGCCATTGGAGCGCTGCACCTGATGCAAGAGGCCATTGCAGTCCTGCGCGCAAAGGGAACAGACATCTCAGACGAGGAAGGTGAAGCGGTATGCGCCGCAATCCTGCTGCACGATATTGGCCATGGACCTTTCAGCCACGCCCTCGAGCACAGCATTGTCAAAGGGGTGCAGCATGAAGATATTTCAGCCCTGATCATGAGTCGGTTAAATGAGGAGTTGAACGGTGCGTTGGACACGGCCATTGCTATCTTCAACGACCACCATCCCAAGCGTTTTCTCCATCAATTGGTCTCTTCTCAATTGGACATGGATCGCATGGATTACCTCGCACGGGATAGTTTCTACTCCGGGGTTGCTGAGGGCTAATTTGGATGTGTACGCATCTGCTAAATGCTCGCGGTCCAAGACGACCGATTGGTGGTCGAAGAGAAGGGGATCTATTCCATTGAGAAATTTCTCATGGCGCGAAGGCTCATGTATTGGCAGGTCTATTTGCACCGAACTGTCCTCTGTGCAGAATTCATGCTGATGCGCGTTTTGAAAAGGGCCAAAGCATTGGCGCTATCAGGAGTTGATGTTTTCACTACCCCCGCGTTGAGCATCTTCATCAACGAATCGTTGGATCGCGCAAAATTCATTGCGGATCCTGAAATTCTCAATCGCTTCTGCGAACTAGATGACAGTGACATCACGTGTGCCTTGAAAGTTTGGCAACACCACGACGACCCCATTTTGAGCGAATTAAGCAAGCGAATCGTGCATCGCAATCTATTCCAAATCGAGTTGCGTTCTCAGCCTTTCTCCAATAACGAAGTGGAAACGACCATTCAGGACGTTGGCAAGGGACTGGGATTCAGCCAGGAAGATGCTGCTCAATTTGTGATCAATGACACCATCCATAACAGCCTGTACAGCGAGGAGGGCATTAGCATTCAATTCAAGAATGGCACCGTGCAAGATTTCGCAGAAGCGTCCGATCAACTCAACCGTGAAATACTGACGCGCACCGTCAGCAAGTCATTCCTCTGTTATCCCAAAGAGCTCGCGCGTTGAGGCAATCCTCAGTTGGCCCCTGGAATATCCAATTCTACTCCTTCGTCATTGTAAAGGTGGAACTCCAGAATCTCCATGGAAGAATTGGACTCCAAGTGAATCTTAATTCCATAATTCCGCTGCCAGTTCTTAAGAATTGAATTCCACCAGCCTTGCTTCACATATGCTTCAATGATGGGATGCAGCATAATGGTAATGCGCTTCAGGGACTTTCCTTCTGTCACGCCACGAATTCCCGCTTCTATGCTATCCGTGAATAAGATTGATGCTTTTACTTCGCCGGTTCCACGGCAGGTTGGGCATTTCTCAGAAGTTTTGACATCTGCCACGGGCCGAACACGCTGACGCGTCATCTCAACAACTCCAAACCGGCTTGGGGGTTGAATGTTATGCTTAGCTTTGTCACCTTTCATTGCCTTCTTCATGGCATCCGTAAGCTGTTTGTTGTGCTCACGTTTGGCCATATCAATGAAGTCGACGCAAATAATGCCGCCCATATCCCGCAGTCGCAAAACACGGGCAATTTCTTCGCAGCATTCCAGGTTGGTATGGAGGGCGTTTTCTTCTTGATCCTTGGCTCCTGCCTTTCTCCCTCCACTATTCACATCAATGACGTGCATCGCTTCGGTCTGCTCGATGATCAAGTAAGCACCACTTCGCAGATTCACCTGCTTGCTGAATGCGGCCTTGATTTGCCGATGAATGGACAGCGTATTAAACAGATCCCTGTCTTTGGAGACCTTAACAATGCTCTCTTTCTCCGGTGCGATGCTTTGCAGATAAGTTTTCACCTCATCGGCGAGTTTCGCTTCATTCACCCGGATACTGGTGCAATCCGGAGTCAAAACATCGCGAAGCACAGCACTGGTTTTGTTCAATTCACCCAGCACCCGCTTTCCAGGCTTGGCGTTTTTCAGCCGTTTGTGCATTTCCCCCCATCGGCTAACCAAGTCTTCCAAATCGGAATGCAAATCCGCGGCTCCCTTTTCCTCAGCCACCGTCCGTACAATGATTCCGAATCCCGGAGGGCGAATCGATTGCATCAATCGCTTCAACCGCGTACGCTCTTTTTCCGATTTTATCCGTCCAGAGAGCGAAACTTTCTCGCTGAAAGGGACAAGCACCAGGAATCTTCCCGGCAGCGTAACCTCTGCTGTTAGTCTCGGGCCTTTGGAACTAATTGGTTCCTTCGCCACTTGCACCAAAACAAGCTGAGAAGCCGAAACCTCATCCTTGATTTTACCCCGTTTGTCAATTTCAGGATCCTTTTTAAAGTTTCCCAAATCCGGAACAGGCTGTTTTCCCTGCATGACGCGCTTTGCATACCGCTGTTGGGTCTTGTAATGTGGACCCAAATCCAGGTAGTGCAAAAACGCATCTCGCTCATGTCCCACATCCACAAAAGCAGCGTTGAGACTAGGCAATACTTTCCTCACTCGGCCAAGGAAAATATCCCCAACCGCGTAGCCCTTGTTTCCCTGATCACGGTGCAGCTCCGCGAGCTGACCATCCTCCAACAAGGCGATCTCTACCTCTCCTGAGACAGAGTTAATGACCAATTCTTTGCTCACGCAGGAATCGGTTAATCACTGAAAAAGTGAAATATGAGCCGGGACAAAGCGCCCCGGCTGCACATCACTTCTTCTTGTGACGGTTTTTGCGCAACCTTTTTTTCCGCTTGTGCGTCGCCATTTTATGGCGCTTGCGTTTTTTACCGCTTGGCATGTCTTGTATATTTATTCGTTAATTCCAGCTGATGTGCCGGAGTCTAATCTAGTGATGAAGTCTAACACCCGTTGCTCAATGACCGTGTCAGGAGCGTAAGGTAGGTATTCCTGATATCGAATGCGAGCCGCGTCGAGTTTCCCCATTGCCTCATAGCATCGTGCCGTGAAAAACAACCCATTGGCGTAAGACGAGTCTTGATCCATGACCGTCTCAAAACCGACCACGGCACGGTCGTACGCCCCTTCTTCCATATCCAGCATTGCCAGCTGCCAGGTAGCCTCAGAATGACTTGGCTCCATGGACAACGCTTCCGAAAAGCGTTCGCGCGCCTTGTCAAGTTGACCCGATTGCACTCCGAAAATACCCAACCAAACTACGGCATCCACGTTGGGCTCTTCTCCCTCCGCAAGTGCTCGCAAAGCGAGGATACCTTCCATTGGATTCGGTCCAGAAACCTTTTCCACGGCCAAATCCACAGGGTCCGCATCGCTGGGCAATTCTCCCTCCACCTCCGTAGCCGGCACAACCTGAGTTGACTCAGCTTTTCTCGGCATCCAGAGGATGAAGCCAATCAGCCCCACACCCAATGCAATCGTTGCGATTTGTCCCGTTCTGCGGCTCATGGCATTAGTCGACGGCGACACCCGCCTTCACATTGTCAACGAAATCTTTCGCTGGCTTGAAGGAAGGAATGTTATGTGCTGGAATTTGAATGGATTTCTTAGCGAGAATATTCCGGCCTGTTTTGGCTGCCCTTGTCTTCACAACAAAACTTCCAAAACCTCGCAGGTAAACATTTTCTCCACCTTCTACACAATCACGCACGGAGCGCATAAATGCCTCTACCGTTGATTGCACATCCATTTTCTCCATCCCGGTTTCTTGGGCAATCCGGTTTACAATATCCGCTTTGGTCATCTTGCTTAGTAGGTTTGTCTCGTTTATGTTTCGAAATCCTTTGAAAAGGGGTGCAAATATAGGGTTATTCAATTTAAAATGAACAGGATAATGGCGCAGAATTTCGAGATTTTCACGAAAAACGAAATCATCCATGCCCGGGAACAACTCAAAAGTTGGTTCATTTCGAATCAACGCCCCCTTCCTTGGCGGGAGTCTCCTCGGCCTTATGCGACCTGGTTATGCGAAATCATCATGCAACAAACACGCATCGAGCAGGGCACGCGTTACTGGACTTCCTTCCTCTCCCAATGGCCAAATTTTGAAGCCTTGGCCGCTGCGAATTCGGAGGAAGTCATGAAAGCTTGGCAAGGCCTTGGTTACTACAGCAGAGCGCGGAATTTGCATAAAGCCGCACAGGTGGTTGCCCATGAATGGAAGCTAGAGTTCCCAAAAACCGCAAAGGACTGGCAGGCACTTCCGGGCGTTGGTCCGTATACCGCTGCGGCCATCGCTTCCATTTGTTTTGGAGC
>CAXDQP010000171.1:0-4912 GCA_963991335.1 uncultured Flavobacteriales bacterium | reverse complement strand
GGAAAGATATTGATTGCATTAAAAAAGGGACTCCGAAGAGTCCCTTTTAATTTCTTGTAAGAAACAGGGCCTATTTCAATAAGCCGCTCATTTTAAGCATCAGGTCATCTTGCCCCGTTCTCGCATAAATGTCACGCAATGAACGTATAGTGTCGATGTCGGCGGCATTTGCAACGTGTGCAGCTTCTAGAAATGGTCGTGCTTGGGTAAACAATTCCTTAGCAGCTTCTTCCAAACCTTTCTGCTTATCACTCTCCGCTTTGCTCATGCGTGGTTTCCACATATCGTTCGCTTCATTCGTGCCTTGGACGGCTAAATTGAAATACATCGCGCCGAGGTTGTAGTTGGCGTCAAAGTACGTCGGTTCAAGCTCAAGCGCTTTTAGATATGCCTCTGCCGCCAGTTCGTCCTTTTCAAGGTTGTCATAGACGCTTCCCAGACTGAACCAAAGGATTTCGTTCGTTGCATCACCTTCTGCGGCCAATTTCAAGTTGTTCTCAGCTCGCTCGAAATCTTTGGCTTCAAGGTAAATATTCAATTCTTCGATGATGAGGCTCTGCTCCCGTGGGAAAAGCGCACGGGCCGATTGGAGCTCCGCTAGCGCATCCTCGTCTCGTCCATTTTGTCGAAGTAGATTGGCTACGAACAAATAGACATTTGGAACTTGGTAGCCATTTTCACCACACGTTTTGTAGCGTTCAACTGCGAGATCAACGTTGTTTGATTTCTCATAGCATAGCGCAGCATTGAAGATGCCCATCGTGTCCAAAACGTCAAACATGCCTGCGATTTCAGCGCTCAAGTCAAATTTTCCTGCAGCTTGATCGTATACTTCGCTGGAATAATCATTGATGCCTTGGTTGGCAGCGGTTGTTTGTACAAGGCCCAGACCGGTAATGATTTCTCGGTCATAGTTCCCTTTGGTATCCAATTCACGCGCCTTGAGGTAGGCGTCTTTCGCCGTCCACAAGGCATTTGGATACGCGCCCATGAGAGACGTGTCTTTCGCAATGTTGAGGTAAATCTCACCTCGATACCGCCATGTTTTTTCTTTCAGAGCGGCCTTTTCAACCGTGATCGCCTCATCAATGTAGGTAGCAGCATCGGCATATTTGCCTGCCTTATTCGCATTGTAAGCTGATACAACTTGCTTTTGGCCGTAGGCCATAAAAGCGGATGTCATCATTATAATCGCTAGGATGTTCTTCATCAAATCAATTTTTAATCGGTAAGTGCTACGTGTCAGTTTTTATGTCGCTCGATTTCGGAGTGCAAAACTAATGCCACACTTTGAATTATCCTTCAGTGGTGTCTTCATTGGTGTTCTCAGCATCTTCGTTTGCTTCGGTTTCGTCGATGAGATCTTCATCGTCTCCTTTCGGGACGCGGCATACGGAAGCGATCTGATCATCACCTCGCAGTGAAATGAGCTTCACTCCTTGCGTTGCGCGTCCCATGACACGCAGCTCTTCTACTCCCGTGCGAATTGTGATGCCGGACCGGTTGATGATCATGAGGTCATCCTCATCGGTTACATTTAATATGCTGATGAGATTTCCGGTTTTTTCTGTGACGCTCAATGTCTTAACACCTTTTCCGCCACGGTTTGTGATTCGGTAATCTTCTACTGCAGAACGTTTCCCATAACCGTTTTCAGAAACGACTAGAATTTCCGAATCCAAGCCACGAACGCATACCATGCCGATGACTTCATCATTGGGGCCTTCCAGGGAAACCCCCTTCACTCCCATGGCTGTTCTGCCCACGGCTCGCGCCGTACTCTCATGGAATCGAATCGCCTTTCCTGATTTCTTGCCGATGATGATTTCGTTGTCACCGTTGGTCAATCGCGCCGTTAGCAACTCATCTCCCTCTCGGATGGTAATGGCATTGATTCCATTGGACCTTGGCCGTGAATAGGCGGCTAATGTGGTCTTTTTTATCAATCCCTTGCGGGTCGCGAGCACGACGAAGTTGCTGTTGACGTATTCTTCGTCCTTGAGGTCGATCACTGGGATGTAGGTTAAAATCTTGTCGTCTGGTTCAATTTGAATCAGATTTTGGATTGCACGTCCCTTTGATGTTTTCGAACCCTCTGGCAACTCATAAATACGAATCCAGAAGCAACGTCCCTTGGCTGTGAAGATGAGCAACCAGTTGTGATTGGTGGCGGCAAAGATGTTTTCTACAAAATCCTCATCCCGCGTAGTTGCTCCTTTGGAACCAACGCCTCCCCTGCTTTGAGATCGGTAATCGGCGAGTCGTGTTCGCTTGATGTAGCCGGCATGGCTGATGCTTACGATTACCTGTTCGTCGGCAATCAAGTCTTCCATTCGAACGTCAGCGCTGCTAAACTCGATGTTGCTGCGACGCTCATCACCAAACCGTTCTTTGACGTCAATCAACTCCCCTGTGATGATTTCCATTCGGCGCTCGACGCGGGCCAATATATCTTCGAGGTCTTCAATGGTCGCCATCAATGCGTCGAATTCAGCGCGCAACTTATCACGCTCGAGGCCAGTCAACTTCTGAAGGCGCATGTCCAGAATGGCACGTGCCTGAAGCTCGGACAATTCAAACGTTTTCATGAGGCCATTGCGGGCTTCTTCGGGCGTAGCGCTGGCTCGAATCAAAGCAATGACGTCGTCTAAGTTGTCAATCGCAATGATGAGTCCTTGAAGGATGTGAGCGCGTTCCTGTGCCTTGCGAAGTTCGTATTGTGTTCTCCGAGTTACGACCTCGTGTCGGTGTTCTACAAAATTGGAGATGAGCCCTTTTAGATTCAATAGCTCGGGACGTCCTTTTACGAGGCAGATGTTATTTACGGAGAATGAACTTTGAAGCGCTGTATACTTGTAAAGTTTATTCAGTACCACGCTGGCCATTGAATCGCGTTTGATTTCGTAAACGACTCGCATGCCTTTTCGGTCGGATTCATCCCGGATTTCAGAGATGCCTTCGATTCGCTTTTCGTTGACCAGTTCAGCGGTTTTGCGAACCATTTCCGCTTTGTTGACCATGTAGGGGATTTCCTCTACGATGATTACTTCCCGACCGGTTTTTGTTTCCTCGATGCGCGCCCGCCCTCGGACAACAACCTTTCCTCTCCCCGTGTGAAACGCATCATGAACTCCTTCGACACCATGGATGATGCCGCCCGTTGGGAAATCAGGGGCTTTGACATGCTCCATAAGTTCATCAATCGTGATGTCCTTATTATCGATGTAAGCATTGGTTCCATTGATGACTTCTGTCAAATTATGCGGTGGCATGTTGGTCGCCATGCCCACCGCGATTCCAGAAGCTCCATTCACGAGGAGATTGGGCAGTTTGGCCGGCAATACCGTGGGTTCTTTTAAGCTTTCATCAAAATTGGGTCGGAATTCTACTGTGTCCTTGTCCAAGTCGTCCAACATTTCTTCTGCGACTTTTCGAAGACGAGCCTCGGTGTATCGCATGGCTGCAGGGTTGTCGCCATCAATGGAGCCAAAGTTTCCCTGCCCATCGACCATGGGATATCGGAGCGACCAATCTTGGGCCATTCGCACCATGGTGTCATAAACGGAGCTGTCACCGTGGGGATGATACTTGCCGAGTACCTCACCGACGATTCTTGCGCTTTTCTTGTACGCACGATTGGACAAAACACCTAAGTCGAGCATGCCGTAAAGAACCCTACGGTGAACGGGCTTGAGACCGTCCCGGGCATCGGGCAAAGCCCGCGAGACGATGACTGACATCGAGTAGTCGATGTAAGCCGATTTCATTTCTTCTGCAATGTTGATCTGGACGATCTTTTCTCCTTCTGCCATCGTGTCGGTGTATGAATGTTTGGTCCGAAATCTCAGCGATTTCAAACTCACACGAAAATACACCTTCATCCGGCGTCAACACGGGCATTTGACGCGGCAATTACTCACAAATCTCTTCAATGTGATGTGGATAAACCTTCTGCAGTCTGGGTTGTTAAATGAAGTGGTGTTGTAGTTTTAGAATCGAAAAGACATCGGACGAAAGGCATTATTCATTCGACAATAACGTTGTAAGCATGAAAGTCAGCCTTTTGCATTGTTACGATTAGAAAAGAAACTTGAAAAGCATGGACGCAAAATTTTCACCACGGGTCAAAGACGTCATTACGTTTAGCCGAGAGGAAGCGCTAAGATTGGGGCACAATTACATCGGCGTCGAGCACCTTTTGTTGGGCATTATCCGGGAAGGCGAAGGCACCGCTGTCCGGATTTTAGAAGGATTGAATGTGGACCTGCAAAAACTGCGCTAGGTTTTGGAGGGCAATATTCGTCCGACGACTGGAAAGGCCATTGGAGCGGGGAATATACCGCTCGTGAAACAAGCTGAGAAAATCTTAAAAATAACCTACCTGGAAGCGAAGATTTTCAAGTCGAATTTGATTGGAACGGAGCATTTGTTGCTCAGTATTTTGAAGGACGAGGACAACGTAGCGACCAAAGCACTGGGCTCTTTCAACATTGACTATGAAGTGGCAAAAGAAGAGTATGAAAGCATCATTCAAGAGGAAGGTCGCGGCAGCGTGGCACCACGGGCGGAGTCCACGGATTACAGTGGTGATGAGGAACCAAGTTCAGAAAATATGGGAGGTTCTGAAGGTGCTGGAAGAAAGGTAGACCCGAAAAGCAAGACGCCCGTTTTGGACAATTTTGGCCGGGATTTGACGAAAATGGCTGAAGAGGGTCGACTCGATTCCATTGTGGGGCGGCAGAAAGAAATAGAGCGCGTTTCGCAGATTTTGTCCCGACGAAAGAAAAACAATCCAATTCTCATTGGAGAGCCTGGAGTGGGTAAAAGTGCAATCGCTGAAGGACTGGCGTTGCGCATCATCGAGAAAAAAGTGAGTCGAGTCTTGTTCAACAAGCGCATTGTGACATTGGAC
>CAXDQP010000170.1:0-4939 GCA_963991335.1 uncultured Flavobacteriales bacterium | reverse complement strand
GACGCTCAGGCACTCTAGGTTATGAAGCAGCTTCTCAAATGAAAGAACTAGGCATAGGGATTAGTACTGGTGTTGGCATCGGCGGTGATCCCATCATCGGAACCACGACGCTTGAAGCGGTTCAGTTGCTCATGGCCGACGACGATACCGATGGCATCATCATGATCGGTGAGATTGGCGGTGATTTGGAAATCAAGGCCGCGCGGTGGATTCAAGAAAATGGCACCAAGCCAGTGGTGGGATTCATCGCGGGCGTCACGGCACCGGCGGGACGGACCATGGGACACGCCGGCGCCATTGTCAGCGGAGAAGAGGAGAGTGCAGAAGCCAAAAAGCGGGTGCTGCGGGAGTGTGGCGTGTCAGTCGTGGACAGCCCTGCGGACATCGGGTCGAAGATGGCCGAATTGCTCGGAGCCTGAGATTCCGTGGGGTCAGAGCGACCGGCCAACCGGATGCTTTGCCGCTTGTTTCCATAAACCAGCGGTCAAGTCGGGGATGACCATGCGTTGAGCGTCCGCCGCGACAGACGCTTCGGAGAGCGCGCCTACCATTGACCAGAGCGCACCGTCGTAAACATTCATGTCCAAGGACTCGCCGAGGTTCAGACATCGAATCAACCGGTACATCATAACGAAGTCCATGCCGCCATGGCCTTGCGGGTGTTCCTCTGCCAATTTTTGAAGCCGACTCCACAACGGGTGTTCGTAGCGATCCCGGTACTCGGCTTCGGCCTCATCGGACAGCCAACGGTGTCCGTCCCAAGATGCGCCATGGTCAATATATAGCCGGGAAGGATAGCCATAATGTGCTGCTTTTGAGCCGACAATCTTGTCCAAGCGATTGTACGGACGTCCGCTGTGAACATCGAACTGGAGCATAATCGACCGCCCTTTGGCTGTTCCAATTAGCGTGGTGTTCACATCCCCACAAACCACCTCTTTTGCCATGGCTTGCAGCGCGGGATCATCGGTCGCGGACAACGCTTCCGATAAAGCAGCTTCTTTCGAGCTCATGGAGGTCAGGTGGGTGAGGGTGTCGCCGCGCAAAATGTCGAAATACATGCAGACAGGACCCAATCCATGCGTGGTGTAAAGGTTGCCATTGCGCTGCAAGTGATGCTTCAAACGCCAGCGATCTTCATAATACGTGGGGTCAATCATCAGTTGGCGCAAATCATGCAAATAGGCGCACTCTGCGTGCGTGACGGTTCCAAATACGCCCTCTTCAATCATGTTGAGAATCCACAGTTCCTCGCGATTGTAACAGCAATTTTCCAGCATGATGCAATGGCGCTGTGTGGCTTCCGCTGTTCGCACCAATTCAATCGAATCTTCGGGCGTGTAAGCGATGGGCACTTCAGAGGCCGCGTGCAGTCCGTTTTCCATGGCCTTCAAGGCCATTTTGGCATGCCATTCCCAGGGCGTGCAGATGAGTGCAAGGTCCGCTACTTCCGAAGACATGGCTTGTTCCCAAGCATTTTCTGTACCCGTGAAAACAGCGGGGACGAGGCTTTGAAACGTTCCGATTTGTTCCTTTGCTCGCTGGACTTTCTTGGGGTTGATGTCGCTGATCGCCGTGATTTCCGCATGTCCTTCCTGCACTAGCCAATTGAGCATGTCAATCAGGCTTTGGCCGCGGTTGCCCAGACCAAAAAGGGCAATTCGGACTTTGGAGATGGGAGCGGATTTCAAGTGGAAAGCACTTCCGTTGAGGCCGGCCGCTTTGATTTTTTCTTTCATCGCTGCATCGAGCGATTCTGTTTCAACTTGGCCTCTGCGGGGCGTAAAAGAGCTGAATAACCCACTCATCCCGAGTAGGCCGCTCATTCGAAGGAAATCCAATCTGCGCATGCGCACAAGATATGGAACGTCTCGTCGCTATGCTTTCAATGAATAAACCCCTAGCTTTCGAGGCTCCAACACCAGCGCTGCCAGTCGTGCTGCATCCCCTGGGTTTGAAACAATGTCTAGGTCGGTTGTGTCGATCCAAAGAATCCGCGAGCCTCTCGCGTAGCGGTAATGCTGCTTGTAATGATGGGCGATCTTGTCGAGGTACTCTTGGGGCATGTCTTGCTCATAGGAGCGGCCGCGTTTTTCAATTTGATGCCGAATCTTTTCAGGCTTCGGATCCAATATGACCACGACCTCGGGTTGCGCCACCTGCGCTTCCATCAACTTGTACATGGTGCGGAAAAGCTTGAATTCCTCAGCGGGAAGATTGGCTTTGGCAAAAATCATGCTTTTCACGAAGGCATAATCCGCAACCAATACTTGTCGAAAGAGATTGCGCGATCCCAATCGCTCGCGCAATTGGCGGTACCGGTCACTGACGAAGGTCAACTCCACGCTCAGCGCATAGCGTTCCGGATCATCATAAAACTTCTCCAAGAAGGGGTTTTCTTGGAATTGCTCTTCGATCAAGCCACTGTTTAAATGCCGAGAAAGCCAATTGGCAAAGGTTGTTTTTCCAGCTCCAATGTTGCCTTCGATGGCGATGTATGCGTAAGGTGATTTCATCCTTTGGGAGCAGCAATGTACATGCTAATCGGTGTTTCATCTTCGCACGCAATCCACAAATCATGAACGGATTTCCCCCACGGTTGCAAGATGAAATGGGGACACAATTCATTCAATGGTTCCAACACAAATTTGCGCTGGGTCATTCGTGGATGCGGCAAATCGAGTCGATCGGAGGATGAGATTTGGTCGCCTAGAAACAGCAGGTCCAAGTCTATGGTGCGTGATTCATAAGCAGTGTTGGAACGCGCATTGCGCTGCCGACCCAATGCCAATTCGACTTCAAGGAGAACCTCCAATACCTGCTCTGCATCGGGGGCCTCCGACCATTCGAAGAGAAGTACTTGGTTCAAAAATGAAGGGGTTCCCTCAGGCATTCCCCAGGCCACAGTTTCATAAATGCTCGACTCCTGGCAAGGAACCTTCCACTGTGTTTTGAGCAACTGTGTGGCGCGTTTGAGCAAGCCCTGGCGTTCGCCTTGGTTGCTTCCGATGCCAATGGCGCATAAGGTGTTTGCGGGGTTTTGATCAAAGGCCATTGTCACATTTTTACTTGTGGAAGAGTAGCGCATCTTTGACGCTGATATTCTCATCGTTCTAATCGCAATGCAAAGATGCGACAAAGGAAGGTGCTGATGATTGTGAATGCCTTTCGATTGCTAACTTCGCACTCTAAATCTTACCACTTATGTCATTCTTCAAAAACGTTGCATCCTCTTTTGTTGGAGCTTCACTTGCTTTTATCGTTTCAGGTGCATTGTTCTCGGTTTTGTTTGTCGGAATTTTCATCGGTGGAATTGTTTCTGCATTCAGTGAAGCTGAACCTGAGAATGTTGAGCCGGTGAGCAAAGAGAACACCGTACTCCGAATGGATTTGAGCGGTTCAATTACAGAGCGTTCAACGCAGAATGCGAATCTTTCTTTGGGGGGATTTGAAGCCAATTCGACCATGGGATTGCGGGACATTGTCAAGGGACTTGAGCGGGCAGCTGAAGACGATGACGTAGAAGGAATCTACATGGATTTGGATGGCGCAGCAGCGGCTCCTTCGACTATGCTTGATTTGCGCAATGCGATTGACCGGTTTCAGGAGTCGGGCAAGTGGGTCATTGGTTGGGGAGAAATGGCTTCCATGGGAGGAATGTACCTCACGGCTTCCGCGGACGAGTTGTATTTGCATCCCAATGGCTACGCGGATTTTTCGGGCATGCGGCTCCAAACAACCTACTACACAGGAATGCTTGAAAAGCTTGGGGTAGGCATGACCGTGCTTCGGGGCCCAGACAATGAATTCAAGAGCGCAGTTGAACCGTTCACACGCAGGAGTATGAGCGCTGCCAACCGCGTGCAAATGAATGCACTGTTGGACGGAATTTGGAAGCAAACGAGCGGTGGAATTGCGCAAGGCCGGGGCGTTGAGGAGTCAGCGCTGGATGAAATTGCAGAAAACATTGCATTGCGCACAGCTGAGGATGCCGTGGAATGGGACCTGTTCGATGGATTGTTGTATGAGGATGAACTGAAGGAGCGAATCAAAGAGCGCCTCGATGGAGAAGATCCGATTTACGTAGACTTCTCAGACTATTTGAACCCATCGGGGTTGGATGGATTGGAGGGGTTAGAGCTTAGCATGGATGGTGGTTTTCTTGGTTCCTTGTTCGAAAACGATTACGGTGAAAAAGAAGAGGAAGAAGAGCTGGGAGGTCCCTTGGCGGTCATCTACGCGGTGGGCGGAATAGACATGGGGGATGGCGATGATCAGTCCATTGGTTCCGCGACCTTGTCAAAAGCGCTGCGGCAAGCGCGGCTTGCACCGGATGTCAAAGCCGTGGTTTTGCGTGTCAGCAGTCCTGGAGGGTCGGCATTGGCCAGCGACATCATCTGGCGTGAAACAGAACTTTTGAAAGCAGCCGGGAAAACATTGGTCGTGAGCATGGGGGATTACGCTGCATCCGGAGGGTATTACATTGCGGCGGGCGCAGATCGAATTTTTGCGAACCCGACAACCATCACAGGATCCATTGGAGTCTTTGGCATGTTGCCTTATGCTGAGGAATTGATGAAGGACAAAATGGGACTCGCGTTTGATGATGTGAAGACGCATAACCATGCTGGCATTGGATTGGATGCGCAATTGGATCCCGTCCAACGGGAGGCCATAAATGCCTCAATCACAAACATTTACGAGGATTTCGTCAGCATTGTCGCAGACGGCAGGGGCATGACATTTGAAGATGTTGATGCCATTGCTCGGGGCCGTGTCTGGACCGGAGAGGATGCATTGGAAATTGGTTTGGTCGACGAATTGGGAGATTTGGAATCGGCAATTGCCGATGCCGCCTCGCGCGCTGGACTGGATTCGTTGGATGAAGATCAAATTGTGTTCTTGCCCGAAGCCATGGATCCGCTTCAGGCCTTTGTGG
>CAXDQP010000169.1:0-4992 GCA_963991335.1 uncultured Flavobacteriales bacterium | reverse complement strand
CGCCACGCTGGTTGGTTACCGCCATAGACATCAGCGTGAGTATTCTTGCACTCTACACCGCTGCTCTTCTCCGATTTGAATTTAGAATCCCCGAATCAGAATGGCTGATTTGGAAGGCTTTTCTTCCTGTCTTCATCACAGCGCGACTGGCTGCATTCTTGCTCTTCAGCACATCCGCTGGAATCATCCGACACACGGGATTGGAAGATGTCAGACGAATTGCAATGTGCACGAGCGCTGTCACATTGGTCTTCGCCAGCGCCAACCTAATCGCAGCGCAATTGGGGAATGCCCCCTACTGGATTCCATTCAGCATTTTGGGAATTGAGTGGGTTTTAACCACGGCAATCATGGTTTCCAGTCGTTGGGCTGTCAAATGGCTGTACCTCCAAAATAAGAGACATCCGGGGGTGAAAACGCACATTGCCATTTATGGTGCAGGCGAAGCAGGTCTTTTGGCCAAAGAGGCCATCGATCGAGAATTGGGTGAGTCAGGAATGAAATTGATTGCCTTCATCGACGATGACCGAAATAAAATCGGCAAGAAAATTGAAGGAATTGACATTCTCAATCCCCACCAAGCCGAGATGCTATTTGCCGATGGACGTGTGGATCAGATGATCCTCTCGATTCAGAACCTCGACAAAGAAAAGCGACGCGTGATGGTCGATCTAGCACTGCGACATGGTGTTCGTCCTCTGGATGTGCCCCCAGTGGAACGCTGGATCAATGGCGCCTTATCCTTTGGCCAGATAAAAGAGTTGCGCATCGAGGACTTATTAGGACGGGAACCCATTGAATTGAATTCCCATCCCATTTATGAAAATATGCATGGAAAGCGCGGCGTCGTCACGGGTGCTGCAGGGTCCATTGGCTCTGAATTGTTTCGTCAACTACTTGGTTACCAGCCCGCTGTGCTCCTCGCTATCGACCAAGCGGAAACCCCAATGCACGACCTCCATCTGGAACTCGCACAATTGGGAGTTGAAACAACGGTGGATCTCCAAATAGGCGACGTCCGCGACGCAGAGCAGATTCATGATACGTTGCAGTCTTTCCAACCGGATGTAGTCTTTCATGCAGCCGCATACAAGCATGTGCCCATGATGGAAAAGCAACCGTGGCAGGCTTTCGATACCAATGCCATGGGAAGTTTGAACGTACTTATGGCGGCGGAGGCATCGGGGTGTCCTCGATTTGTCTTCATATCCACGGACAAGGCTGTGAATCCCACAAGTGTCATGGGAGCCACCAAACGCCTTGCTGAACTCTTGGTGCTCCAACGCGCGTCAACATCCAAAACCCAATGCGTCATCACCCGTTTTGGCAACGTGCTTGGCAGCAATGGATCCGTTATTCCACTTTTCAAAAAGCAAATTGAAGCGGGCGGCCCCATCACAGTCACGGACAAAGAAGTCACACGTTATTTCATGACCATTCCCGAAGCCGTCTCCCTGGTGCTTGAAGCGGCAGCGATCGGAAAGCAAGACGATGTATTCGTCTTTGACATGGGACAGTCCATCAAGATCATGGACCTAGCGAAGAAAATGATTGCCCTTGCCGGAATGGAAGAAGGAAAGGACATTGAAGTCGCTGTCACCGGATTGAGGCCTGGCGAAAAGATGCACGAGGAGTTGCTCTCGAACCGCGAGTCCCTCCTGCCTACGCACCATCCAAAGATCATGCGTGCCAACACTCCACCTTCCTTGAAACCTCAGGACCTCGAGCGCATCATTGCCCTCTCTCAAACCAAAGGCGCTCATCAAGAGACATTATCGCTTTTGCATGCACTCATTCCCGAGTACAGTTCCAGCCAAAACACGTAAAAGTTACCGTCCCATCATGTCGGAAAACCCAAAATCTAAAGACTCATTTTTGACTTTGGCGGAGCCCGCGTCGGGAATGTACAAAGTCAAAGGTTCCAAGCATTTTGGTTATGTGTTTCCACTGAACACCGAAGATGAAGTCGATGGTCATTTGAAAAGCCTCAGAAAAAAGTACCACGATGCCCGGCACCATGCATATGCCTATCGCCTTGGAATCAATGGCGATACCTGGAGAACATCAGACGATGGCGAACCGAGCAACAGTGCTGGCCCTCCCATTTTAGGCGCGTTCAAAAGCATGAATGTCACCAACTGCCTCGGTGTCGTAATCCGATATTTCGGAGGAACCAAGCTCGGCGTTGGTGGACTAATTGAAGCCTACCGAACAGCTACCCGCTACGCACTGGAAGCCGCAGAACTAAAAGAAGAAGTCATTTTGACCACCTTTAAGGTTTCGTTTCCCTACGATTTAATGGGAACCATTATGAATCACGTAGACAAATGGCAAGCAAAGCCTACGGAACAAATCTTTTTGGAGTCGTGCACCATTATCGTGGAGATCAGGCGGGGACAAGCAGACGCATTTGAGCGCGCATCCCAAGGGATATTCGGCACGGCCATTGAGCGGGTTTAATCCCGCTGCGCTCTTCCGTTCCCTTGAATCAAAAAAAAACAGCAGACTTTTGGCTGCTGTTCTTTTTTCATAAGAATTTCCTCGGCTTACTGCAAAATCACTTGCTTGATCAGGATGTCGTCTTCTGAATTCAATCGGAACACATACGTGCCTTTGGACAAACCTGACCACTCAAAAAATTCCACTGGTGTGGACATGCCCTGGTCGACGAGCGCGCCAGCAGCAGACATCAAACTCCACTCGAAAGGAGTGTTTGACATTCCATTCGCATTCAATTGAACCCGTCCATTGGATGGGTTAGGATACAAATCCATTGTGACCGTCAGATCTTCTGATATCCCGGTTACATTGATGGTGAAAGGAATGCGTTCCGATGCGCATGCAATGGATGGAGTCTGAACCACCCAATTGTAGAAGAAGTAGTAATAATTGTATGCATTGTTTCCACCGGCTGTGCTCTGTGTAATTGAAGCCAAGTCTCCAATGGCGTAGGGATAAGTCAATTCTGTATCTGGAGCGTCACGCCACAGCTGAGGGTCATCATCCAAACTACGCAAGCCATAATCATTGCCCTGCTCCAACTCAAAATTCAGCTCAAGGGTGTTCATCCCATCAGCAACTTCGAATACCGCAGATGCTACCACGTTGCCCTCGGAATCAACGACGCCTATTTCGCGGTCGCCTGCGCCGTCGGCATAAACGTCAACGCTGCGAATGACAATGTCTTCGTATGCATCAAAAAGCAACCAACGAATGCTGTTGTCATGGTATTGACCGTCACCTGTTTCAGCACGTCCTCCTACTCCTTCTACCATATCTTCAGCAGCAATGTCTTCGACCCAAACCGTTGTAGAGGATTGCGCATCCAACTCGTAAGTTGCTCCAACAGCCATCGCTTCGGAAGCCGTCTCGGAATCGTACCAATGGGTGGTCTCAGCCGATGACTCCAATGTGATGACTTGTGGGCCGTCCAATTCAGAAGGACCCGTGATTACAGGTGTTGCAGGCGCTTCCAAGACGGTCACCATGAATTCCTCCGACGGGTTCGCATTTCCACATATGTCAGTAACCGTCAAGAAATACGTACCGGACTCTGTCACGTTGATGCTTTGCGTTTCCTCTCCATTGGACCATGTCCAATCTCCTACACTCTCTGACACCAGATCAACAGAACCGCCTTCACAGAAGCTTAATTCTCCCAGTGCAGATACCACAGGCGCCTCAGCCGTTACTACTTCTACCGATACCACGGTTGAAACGGCTGCACATCCGTCTGCGTCGTAAGCGGTTACACTATAGTTTCCTGTTTCACCTACCACCAAGGTGGACTCCGTCACTCCATTGGACCACGCGTAGCTTGCAAAGTCACCTTCTACGATCAAATCAACCGTTTCTCCGGGGCAAATGGATGTTTCACCTGAAACCGTCAATGTCAATTCTGTCATACACGGTGCTTCGAGCAAGTTGTGGTATTGGTCAATGCCGGGATTCTCAATGATTGTGACCATGCCACTTGGCCAGCTAATGGTGGCCGTTTCTATGCTTTCATTTTCACCCAATCCAAACATGCACGCAAATGTGTTGGTGATGCCATAACTCTCACCTGCACGAACCTCTCGGATTTGCGTGCCGAAGTCACCTGTAATCACTACGGTTGCGCCTACAGCATCTTTATTGGACTCGATACCTTCCAAATCGAAAGCGATCCAGTGATTGGCGTTGCCTTGATTCAACCACAAAATATCATCGTTGTTGTTGTCAGGACTATTGTATCCGTTGCCGTAGCTCGCGTACAAATCTGCAAAGCCGTCTCGGTTGACGTCCCCAACAGCAAAGCTGTGCATGGTATCGCCGGCAACGAAGGTATTTACCTCAGTGAATGTACCGTCGCCATTGTTGTGAAAATATGAGTGGAAACCTCCTGAGATCAAAACATCAACGAAACCATCGTTGTCAAAGTCAGTCATCTTTGCTTGCAAAACAAAACCACTGGCCCCTAAGCCGGACTCGTCCGTAACATCGGTGAAGTATCCACTGCCATCGTTTTGCAATAGCTTCATGGTGGTCGAGTGGTTGGTCAAATAGCAATCGAAATCACCATCGTTGTCATAATCCGCATAATCCACAGTCCAACTCTGCTCATTCAAAACCAGACCTCGCTCCTCAGCAACTTCCGACCACGTGCCATCGCCGTTGTTCATCCAGATTTGGTTGATGCGGCGTGGGTCATTCGGATCCGAAACAAACTGACGGCACTTGGCTATGGTTAAATCCAAATCGCCGTCGTGATCGAAATCACAAAAGACCGTTCCGTAGTTTCCGCTGTGGTCAGTAGTTGGGTAGTCGCTGTAATCATAATTGGTGAGGTCAATGAGGTCTGCATCGAAATCCAACGCAGATCCATTTCCTTTCCAAGTGCGGGAGAGCGCATCATCATGGCATCCAAACACATCGAGTTGGCCATCGTTATCAATGTCCGCAAAATCTGTCTCTTATACACATCTCCGAGCCCACGAGACCAGAGAGGATCTC
>CAXDQP010000168.1:0-5073 GCA_963991335.1 uncultured Flavobacteriales bacterium | reverse complement strand
AACTTGGCCAGTTGAGCCGCGTCAATTGGATTGATTTGACCCGCATTGTTAACACCATCTGTCAATAGGATGATGATTTTGCTTTCTGCTTCCGAGTCTTTCAACCGATTGACCGCAGTGGCAAGCCCCATTCCAATGGCTGTGCCCCCTTCAAGCAGTCCAGTTTCTAGTTCTGCGATGCCGTTCATCACAACGCGTTGATCCGTCGTCAACGGGATTTGAGTGAATGCCTCTCCTTCATAGGCCACCACCCCGATGCGATCGTTGGGGCGTTCGTTCACAAATTGGATGGCCACTTCTTTGGACGCTTCCAATCGATTGGGGGAAAAATCCTTGCTCAGCATCGAAGCCGAAAGGTCAAGGCTGAGAACAATATCGAGGCCTTCTCGCGTGAAGTCCTCCACCGAAGAGGAAGATTGTGGACGAGCAGCAGCAATGCAGAGCATGCCAATGGCCAGGGTTTTGATCGCGTAAGGAATTTCAGGGAGCAATTGATGCAATCGGTTCTTCCAATTGATCTGGTTGGGATCACCGCCCCAGCTCCATTTCATTCCGTTGAACCCTTTCGGTTGTTGCTTGCGCGCCCGCAAGAAGGCATGCACCAACATGGTCAGCGCCAACCAAAGCAGTTGAGGAGATTCCCATTCAAAATGCTGATTGCTGTAGCGGAGGGCTAGCGCAAAGAGTCCGATGCCGATGAGGTGCGGAAAGAGTGGAAGTAACCAGTTTTTCATGCAGCTTCGGTTTCTTTGGCTTCCTTGGAAGGAATCGTATTCTCGACAAATCGAATGGAGCGGCTCACGATTCGCTGGTGATCGGCAGTTTCAGGAGTGAGTTTTGCGAATTTCACGAGATCAGCCAACGTAAGCACTTCAATCAATGTTTCTATTTCATCGGTGCGCAAGGGCAATTGATTGATTCCACGCTTGATTTCAGCGGTAGACCGCTCAAGGGCAGGGAAGTCAAATCGGTGTTCCAGATAGAGCCGCAACGCCTCACTCGCTGCTGCGTGGTGCGCTTTTACTTGGCCATTCTGCCAAATCGCATCGCGTTGAATTCCCTCCAACGTGCGAAGTGCAATGACGTGGGCGGGTTCTAAGGGGAGGTCCGGAGAAGACTTTTCCTCTGGAGCCAATGGTTCACGTTGCTGCCATTTTCGGTGGACCCACAAGCCCATTCCTATCAGGACAAGAAGGAGTAAGCACCACGGAAGCCAATGCTGCAGGCGTTCTTGCCAGCTCCACGAAGTCAGGCGCAGTGGCGCATGGACGGCAATCTCACCAGATTTTCCGGGTTGTGGCATGAGCACTTGAATACTGAGTGGGTTGCTTTTCAGTGTTTCCTCGTTCCACGTTACCTCAATCGGTGCAATGGCATGAAACCCACTATCCCAGTGGGTGACCTTGAGTTTTTGAATCACCTGAATGCCTGCCTCTCCGTTGGGCAATTCCACGGCAACCGTATCCAGATCTTGAGCTTCGATGATTTCGAGCCCACCGCTGAGGGTGTCTTTCCAAGCGGGCCAAATGAAGGTTCCCCCACCATTCATTGGATTGCGGGAGGCAGCGATTGTGAGCGTTGTTTGATCACCCAATGCAATCATATTCGTATCCAATGCCATCGAAATGACTTGGGCATTTGCTCCGTTTGCTCCGAAACAAAACATCCAAAAGAGGATAGGAAGCAAGGCCATTGCTTCGGTTCGGTTGCCAATGAAATCAACCACGGCGGTCAAAAAGTTGCATGAGTGGTTGGACATAAGGTCGGTGGGTGCACAGCACGGCTTGGTCAACACCTGAACGCGCAAACATTTCCTTCAACTCGGCTTCGCGTTCACGCTCAGCGGCATCGTGTTTTTTTCGGGAAAGCGCGTTGCCACTATTGAACCAGCGGTGCAATCCGGTTTCGGGATCTTGTATCGGTATCCATCCCACTGAAGGAACCGTTCGGTCGAGCGGGTCTGTCACGCGCAACGCAACGAGATCATGTCTGCGACCGGCTTGCTTCAATGTTTTTTCAAATCCACTGTCCCGGAAGTCCGAAATCAAAAAGGCGATGGTTCTTTTTTTCATTGCGGACAGGAAGTGTTCCAGGGCGAATGAAATGTCTGTTTTGGTGCCGATGGGCTCAATTTCAATGATTTCTCGGATGATACGAAGGATATGCGATCGACCTTTTTTGGGCGGAATGAACCGCTCAATGCGATCGCTGAAGAGGACGGCACCGACTTTGTCATTGTTTCCCATTGCACTGAACGCGAGCACAGCACTCAATTCGGTAATGAGTTCATGTTTGCTGCGTTGCTGGGACCCCGTGGCATTCGAGGCACTGATGTCGATGAGCATAAAGACCGTCAGCTCACGTTCTTCCTCAAAAACCTTCACATACGGATGGCCCATGCGCGCCGTGACATTCCAATCAATGGTTCGGATCTCGTCGCCATGCTGGTATTCGCGGTTTTCGCTGAAGGCCATGCCACGACCTTTGAACGCGCTGTGGTATTCTCCCGAAAAAATGCGGTCACTGAGTCCGCGGGTCTTGAGTTCGACCCGGCGTACGCGTTGGATGAGTTCCTTCGTGTCCATGGTCATTGAAATTCCTGTCGCCCGATGAATTTAGGGAACTTGGACGTGGTCCATGATCTCAGTGATCAGCTGCTCTGCGCTGATGTTCTCAGCCTCTGCCTCAAAGGTGAGCCCGACGCGGTGCCGAAGCACATCCAACGCGATGGTTCTTACATCCTCTGGCGTCACGTAGCCTCGTTGGTTCAAGAAGGCATGTGCTTTTGAAGCAATGCCGAGTCCGATGCTCGCTCGGGGCGAAGCGCCGAAATTGATGAGCTGCGTCAAGTGTCCGAGGCCATAATCATCGGGGTTCCGAGTGGCATGAACCAAATCCACGATGTAGCGCTCGAATTTCTCACCGAGGGAAATTTCCCGAATCAGCTAGCGGGCCGCAACGATTTCGTCGGTCGACACCACCTTTTGCGGAGACTGCATGCCTTCCGCCGATAGGTTAGCGCGGATGATTTTTTGCTCTTCTTCCTTGGTGGGATATCCAATGACAACCTTCAATAGAAAACGGTCCACTTGGGCTTCAGGCAGGGGGTATGTGCCTTCTTGTTCTACCGGGTTTTGAGTGGCCAATACCAAAAAAGGTTCGGGCAATTTGAATGATTCTGGGCCGATGGTCACCTGCCGCTCTTGCATCGCTTCCAACAATGCACTCTGCACCTTGGCCGGGGCACGGTTGATTTCATCGGCGAGAACGAAATTGGCGAATATCGGTCCCTTCTTGACGGAAAACCGCTCCTCTTTTTGATTGTAGATCATGGTGCCAATCAGGTCAGCAGGGAGCAGATCCGGTGTGAATTGGATTCGGCTGAATTGGGCATCCACGGATTCAGAAAGACTTTTAATCGCAAGTGTTTTGGCTAAGCCCGGAACGCCTTCTAGCAATACGTGTCCATTGCCTAACAGTCCAATGAGTAGGCGGTCCACCATCCCACTTTGTCCAACGATTACTTTGGACAATTCCATCCGGAGTAAATCCACGAACTGACTGGATTTTTCGATGCGGTCATTCAGGGCGCGGATGTCCGGAGCTCCTGTGTTAACTGGTTTCAAGGTGTCAGTCGCTGCGGTGTTTTCTGGCGAGGCTGCCGGATGTTCTACCGCAGCAGTCGGTGGAGTTTGTTCTTCCATATTACAATTGTTCTGTGCTCATTTGGCTTCCAACACCCGCGAATATACCTTTCGACTATCAGTGGACAATTGCTGAGTTTATGAAATCATGTTAAAGCCCTATGAACACAAATAAACACGAACCGCTCAACGGCGCCTCCTTTCAATCAATCATCGATTGTGTCCGTGAATTTCACGATCGCTTTGGAATTCGAAATGCATCAAAGTTGGAGGCAACATTGCCCATGGATACGGTAGAATTACGCCATCGGCTCATGGCAGAGGAGACCGAAGAATATTTGGAAGCGGCGATGGCGGGAGACGCAGTGGAGATTGCCGATGCGCTGGGCGATCAGCTATATATACTCTGTGGAACCATTTTGAGCCATGGAATGGGTCATCTGATTGAAGACGTATTTATGGAAATTCAGGCATCCAACATGTCGAAACTGGGCGCGGATGGAAAACCGATTTACCGGGAAGACGGCAAAGTCATGAAAGGAGAGCATTATTTCAAACCTCGGATTGCCGAAATTTTGTCCCGTGAAGCTGTTCGTGAGGCTCAAACAGGATGATGAAGAATCTTTTCTATTGGGCAGTAAGTAAGGCGAAATCAGGAAATTTCACGTGGTTGAACCTTGTGTTCAAGCGGGTATTGCCATTCAATGCACCACACGGGATTAAGATTGTAGGCCTGCGTGAAAACCAAGTGCGTGTTGTGCTGCCGAGTCGCCGATCCAACCGAAATCACCTCAAAGGAATGCATGCATGTGCGATGGCGACCGCGTGTGAGTTCTGCTCTGGAATGGCGGTGTTGATTCGATTTGATATGGCGGATTACCGCTTGATCATGAATCGCTTGGAAGTCGATTATGTTCGGCGTCCTGGAGCGGGAAATTGCACGGCTGTTGCAGATATTCCGCACGATCTGGAATCAAAAGTGAATGCCGAAATCGAGCAATCGGAAGATGGTGTCAGCCGCTATGTGCTACCCTCGCGGCTTCATTATGCCGAAGGCAATGTTGTGGCGGAAGCACAGGTGCATTGGCATGTGAAGCCATGGAGTCGCGTGCGGCACCGAGGATGGATCGATCCGGATTGCGCGCATGTTTTTCATGAATCCCGTGACGTCAAGCCTTATCTTTGCGGCGATTAGAAAAGTGACGAAAGCATGATAAACATCACCCTGCCCGACGGCTCAGAGCGTCAAGTGGATTCCGGAACGACGGCCTTGGATGTGGCCATGAGCATCAGCGAAGGTTTGGCCCGCAATGTGCTTGCGGCAGAAGTGAATGGCGAAGTATGGGATCCCCAGCGCCCCATTGGCACAGACGCTACATTGAAACTGCTCACGTGGAAAGATGACGCAGGAAAAAGCACAATGTGGCAC
>CAXDQP010000167.1:0-5158 GCA_963991335.1 uncultured Flavobacteriales bacterium | reverse complement strand
GATTGGAATGAAACACCGACGGGCCTCAAAATGAAGGTCGGTTGGGCGAGGCTAGATGAACCGCTCGGCACGGCACATGCCTTGCAGTGTGCGCTCAAGCAAGACCCCATCGCGGCGGGCCATGCGTTCGTGCTTTGCAATGGGGACAATGTGCCCACATTCCAGTCATTGGCCAAATTGAGAAGTGGACCGAACCGGCAAGCCGTTTTGGCATACGACCGGGAGCATTTGGGATTGCCACCCGAGAAAACCAAGGACTTCGCCATTTTGGAAGCCAGCGGCAATCGCCTCCAGTCCATTGTTGAAAAGCCCCATCCAGACGCGGTGGATCGAATGCAGAATAATGCCGGGACGGTCCATGTCTCCATGAATTTGTTTCGGTTGAATGCCCACGTGCTTTTGCCATTTCTTTCTGAATTGCGGCCCCATCCTACGCGCGGAGAGTTAGAGCTGCCGGCAGCCGTGCAGCACATGGTGGATTCTGGCGTTTCCATTGAATGGATTGAGGCCAAGGATGAGGTGTTGGATTTGACCCGGCTCTCCGATGTGACAGGTGTGCAGCGGGGGTTGGGAATTCTGGCTCCTTTTGAACTCGAAGTATGCGCCAGCACACCCGCAGATGTGCAAATGGCTCGGGACGCGGGTGCACACCGAGTAGAACTTTGCACCCACTGGCCGTGCGGGGGCTTGACCCCTCCCGAAACGGACATTCGAAGCTCGGTCGGGGCGGGCGTTCCGGTCCATGTTTTGAGTCGCCACCGAGCCGGCCATTTTTACTTCAACGATGCTGAAAAGGCTTGGATGACAGATCAGATCGCGGCCTCATTCGAAGCGGGAGCTATCCGCGCGGTTGTGGGGGGGCTGGATCGGCAATCTCGACTCGACATCGAACAATTGGAAGCATGGGCGACGCGATTTGGAGGCCATCGATTGGTGGTGCATCGGGCACTCGACGCCAGCACGGATTGGAGGTCGGATGTGGAGGCGCTTCAGCGCATTGGAATTCATCGGCTGCTGAGCAGTGGAGGGGCTGAAACGGCCATTCACGGAATAGAAAACATCAAACATGCGCTGCATTTGGGCTTTGATGTCACGGTCGGGAGTGGGGTTCGACCGGATCAATTGGCTGATTGGCAGCAAGCCGGTGCGCATTCATTTCATGCGTCTTGCCGGCGAGAAGTCGATCGAAGCACCGCGTATTTTGACGGACGCGATTATCCGGTCCATGCGGAAGAAGTGGCTGCTTGGTTCCGCTGAAGGGCCGAGGGTCATTACCTTTGAGCATGGGACATTCAAGACTGTTGAGCCATTTGATTTTGTTGACGGTTGTCTTGTTTGGTTGCATTCAGCCGGAGGTCCAACCGGTGACGCGCGCCATCATTCCCGCGCCAACTGCCGCCAATTGGTCAGAAGATAGCACAGCACAGATCCATTGGAATGGCGATTGGCATTGGACCATTGATAATGAATGGGACAAAAACCAAGCCGTTTGGAAAGCTTGGTTGCCTGGAAAGTCACATCCCAAGGGATTGTTTATTCGCATGGAGCGTGCCGATGGATATGCCGTCGAAGGGTATTCGCTTCGCATCGATGATGATGGAGTGTCGATAGAGGCAAGCGAGGAGGCAGGGGCATTTCATGCATTGACCACGTTGCGTTGGATGTTGCCGGCAGATTTGGATACCAAGGGAAGCTGGGCCTTGCCGCATGTTTCCATATCGGATGCGCCGAGGTTCGAGCACCGAGGACTGCTGTTGGATTGTTGCAGGCATTTCATGGATCCAGATTTTGTCATGCGTACCATTGACCTTTTGGCGTTGCACAAAATGAACGTCCTACATTGGCACTTAACAGAAGATCAAGGCTGGCGCATTGAAGTGGATGCGTATCCGGAATTGACATCCACAGGTGCGTGGCGAACGGAAGCTGACGGCTCGCGCCATGGTGGGTTTTATACGAAATCCCAAATCCGTGAAATCGTCGCGTACGCCGCAGACCGCAACATCACGGTCATTCCTGAAATTGAACTGCCCGGGCATAGCCGGGCTGCCATTGCGGCCTATCCCTGGCTCAGTTGCACCGGAGATTCGTTGGAGGTTCCTCATGATTGGGGAGTATTCAAGGATATTTATTGCGCCGGCAATGACACGACGTTTCGGTTTTTGGAAACCGTCCTATTGGAAGTCATGGAGCTGTTTCCATCGGAATACATTCACATTGGCGGCGATGAAGCGCCGAAAGTGCGCTGGGAATCGTGTCCGAAATGCCAGCGACGCATCCAAGAAGAAGGGTTGAACGATGCGCACGAATTGCAATCGTGGTTCATCACTCAAATTGGCACCTTTCTCGCCGATCACGGCCGCAAGTTGATTGGTTGGGATGAGATTTTGGAGGGAGGCTTGCCCGATGGTGCCACCGTTCAGTCATGGCGCGGTATGCAAGGAGGTCGCGATGCAGTTGCGATGGGGCGGGATGCGATTATGTCGCCTACCTCGCATTGTTACTTCGATTATCCGGTGGAATCCATTGATTTGGAGCGTGTGTATGGCTTTGAACCGGAGCCCGAAGGCCTGGAAGGTTCCGGGCAAATTTTAGGAGGTGAATGCAACATGTGGTCAGAACGGGCGCCGCAGGAATTGGTAGACTCCAAGGCTTTTCCGCGCATTGTGGCCATGAGCGAGGTGCTTTGGAGTTCAAAATCGCAACGGGATTGGAACGATTTCAAGGAACGAATGGAATGGCACTACAGCCGATTGGATGCTTGGAATGTCGATTACGGTTGGGAAGCGGTTCCCATTGATGTATCGTGCAATGCTGCAACGCAAACCGGACGAATCACGGTAGGGTTGGACCGAGCAATTGCAGGCATTGAAGGAGATGTGTTTTGGGAAACCGAGGGAAGCCAAAAACGGATTTCACAGGCGTTTGATGCACCGTTTGAAGTCACAGGAGAGGGAGCGTTGGTGGTTGAGCTGCGTCGGAGCGATGTGTCGGTTGAAAAACCATGGCGTTTTCCCCTAGCCGGCCATGTGGGCGCATTTCAGCCCTTGCAATTGGAGCACGCCTTGAATACGTTTTATCCGGGCGGAGGCCATCAAGGATTGGCCGATGGCCGATTGGGATCCTTGGATTTTCGCGATGGTTGCTGGCAGGGAAAGCTAGGGGAAGACTTGGGGGGGGATATGAGCCTGAGTGTGGAGATGAAGGTGGATTAGCTGGGCATTCAGGTTTGCCTGTACCAGGACGCGTGGATTTTTGTGCCGGATTCGGTGCGGTTTCAATGGTCCCTCGATGGTGAAAACTGGAAGGGCGATTGGACCATACAAACCGATTGGAATGGGACTGAGGCTTTCGTGGAGGATGAAACCCAAGGCGTTGTTCGCATGGCCGTGCCGGTCAACTCACGGGCAAAACACATCCGATTCGAGGCGCTGAATCCCGGACCATGTCCGCTTTGGCATGCTGCTGCATCGTCGGCCTCGTGGTTGTTCGTGGATGGGTTGGTGGTGCATGCACTCTGGGCGCCTGCGTATTCAACAAGGAACGCCCCAAACGGTCAGCAAACCGAGTAGGTCTGGCGTGCTGACGGCTCCATCTCCATCTAGGTCCAGTAGGGCAGGAGCCTCATTGCCTCCGCCGTCGGTGAATTCACCGAAATGAACCAAGAGCAGCAATAGGTCATAGAGGTTTCGCACTCCATCGGCATTGAAATCACCTGCACAATTGGTGGCGTCGATTAGCAGTGGAAAGGCATAAGCCTCAGCTAATAAGAAAGCATCGACCCCTACCACCTGTCCGATTGCACGACCGGGAAAGTCATCTTGTGGAGGATGAATGCCTCCCCAGATGCGCGACAATGCGCTTTGATCCGCAGCATCCCGATAGGTCGCCCATTGCAGTTCAAAGTCTGCAGAGGGCCCATCTTCAAATACCAAAAAATCATGGGCCTCAATCGGGAACGACCCCAACCCTCCCGGGAAGTATTCGTCGCCGGTCAGGAGGCACAGAACTTCCGCAGCTGCGCGGCTAAACGTGGAATGTCCGCTCACGTAACCCGCAAATGGCGGGGTTACAAACGTCGGTCGCTGATACGGCCACCAATTGCTCGCTCGTATCCAACCAACACCTGCTTGGTTTAGGGCAGGAACAGCGATGTAGTCGGGACCGCGCCAAGCGAGGACTTTCAATTCATGTACGTATTCGTTTTCAATTCCGCGCAATTCTACCGGGTCACTAGCGGTGATCAATTCGATTTTACCCGGAATCAGCGGCAGACCGGCGCCATGGTAATTGGGTTGCTCGGGGTCGGAAGATTGGCCACGATCGGCCATCCATCGAATGGCCGAGACCGGACGCACGTAATCGTACCACCCTTTGTTGCTCCAAGCGGAAATCGCTGCATCTTGCATGGCACCACCCATCGCGAAATACCCCAATACATCCCAGTCGAGAGGGGCGCGTGGCTCACCATTCCCACGCCACCGACGCTCAATTTCTGGACGGTCATTGACGTAATTCAATAAGGTAACCCAGTGTCCCGGAGGTGTTTCCGAATCCGGGCCATCAGCCCAGAATTCCGCCAAAACCCGAGTGAAGTCCCCGCGCAAGACTTCCTGAGCAAGGTAGGGTTCGCCGGTGACCGGGTTGAGCGCATGGCCCGCTGTAGCCCCGGAATTTTGAATCAGCCCACTTTCAGATTGGTAGTAGCTGCGCGCCTCATCCAAAGAAGCCGGAATGAACCCATTCAACCCAAATGCACCGGGGCTGATGTCCCAAACAATAGAATCGGTGGGGTCCTAATGACAGGACCAAAGGCTCACCTAGGAATGTCCCCATTTGTAGTCGCTTTCGAGGTCTGTGTCTTCTGTCGGATAAATGAGGGGCGGCGAGGGCGCTTCGTGGTAAACGGTATAGTCGCTCCCAAATCGGCTGTAAATGGTGGTGTCGCTTGCATCCATAGCAAAGGGCTGGACGTTTCCCCATTCGGCACTCAAAAAGTCAGGCGATGCGTTGGTGCCTTCGTTTCCGGATTGGTCAATGAACTCTGCCAATTGCAGCGGTTGCCAGCGGTTCGGGAAGAACATATTGGGATTCCCGGGTTCGTCCATGACAAGGTTCCAATTGACGGGGTTGTAATACGTGTTTTGGTAATCGATTT
>CAXDQP010000166.1:0-5186 GCA_963991335.1 uncultured Flavobacteriales bacterium | reverse complement strand
GGCCTCCGCCTCCGCCTCGGCTCTTCGGGTTGTATTCAGGTCCTTTCCCTAGCCGGTCCGGAATTGCCAATTTTGGAACTTCCTTTTCGATTAGCTTTTCAATTTTTCCAAATCGAAATTGATCGTCCGGATTGATCAAGGTGACCCCTTCGCCATCACGATCGGCTCGAGCAGTCCTGCCAATTCTATGAACATAATCCTCTTCATTGGGGGGCACATCGTAGTTGACCACCAACTCAATATTGTCGATATCAATTCCCCGGCTTACGACGTCAGTTGCCACCAATATGGGAAACTTACGCTGGCGAAAACCGAGCATGACGGACTCGCGTTCTGATTGCTCTGCATCAGAAGAAATCCGCTCGCATCGAATGCCTGCTTTCTTCAGCGTTCGAGTGATTTGAGAAACCGTTCGTTTTCGTGAAGTGAAAACAATGCCTGACTTCACATTGCGCTCTTTGAGCAATTCGACCAAAACATCGTCTTTCTGGTGATCGAACAACACGTAGGCTCCTTGCTTGATTTTTTCGGCAGGCTTGGACAATGCCAACTTGACCGTAACGGGCTTGTTGAGCAGATCCTTCGAAAGAGTCTCTATACGGTCCGGCATTGTTGCGCTAAACAACAAAGTTTGTCGTTCTTTCTTGCACTTTTCCGCGATTCGCATGATGTCACCATGGAACCCCATGTCCAACATGCGGTCCGCTTCATCCAAGATCAAACACGTGAGCTCAGACAGGTCAACATAACCCAAAGTCAAATGTGAAAGAAATCTACCGGGTGTGGCAATGATGATATCCGCACCTTTTGTCAGCGCTTTCTTCTCTCTCGAAAAATCATGCCCAGACCCTCCGCCATAGATGGCCAGGCTTGTGACTTTGGCATAATAGGCAAAACCCTCAACGGCTTGATCAATTTGTTGGGCCAACTCGCGGGTAGGAACAACAATCAATGCCTTGATCTTACCATTGTCTGGGGTGTCCAAAATGCGATCAATCGTCGGCAACAAGAATGCACCTGTTTTTCCCGTTCCTGTTTGGGCAATGCCCATGAGATCCTGCCCGTTTAAAATCTTTGGAATGGATTCCGATTGAATCGGTGTTGCCTCTTGAAAACCCATTGCATCCAATGCGTCCATGACGTCCGGGTGCATGTCCAATGCATCGAATCTGACGCGTTCATTTTTATCTTCCACGGCATAAAGGTAGTTCGGTTGCAACTAATGCGCCCTTTCCGCTGTTGTATTTGCGTACTTTCGATATACATTGATGAGCCACATGAGCATTAAACCTTCTGCATTGGCGCCGAACACTCCCAAAACAAAGGGCAAGTCTGCCTTTTTCTTTCCTCTCGTTCTTCTCGCTTTGTGGATACAAACTCCGATGAACGAGCTTCGAGCGGCTCATGCAATGGGAGGAGAGGTCGTGTACGAGTATCTCGGGAATGGCGATTTTGAAATTTCACTTGTTTTTTACCGTGAATGCTTTGGAAACGTGCAACCAGGCGGTTGGCAATCGGGAGGCACCAACCTCGATCCTGAGATTCAACTTGGCATCTTTGAAGGAAACAACCCCTATAACGTTTACACCGTAGAGCTTGACATCGCCACAATTGAACCGTTAGAGACCGTTCTCGAAAACCCCTGTGGGAACCTTCCCGAAGATTTGTGCATGCAGCGACTCGAGTACTCCATTATCGTCAACCTACCCCCAAGCTCTGTTGGTTATGATATAGTATTCCAGCGATGCTGTCGAAACCCTGGAATTTCAAACATTCCAAATCCGGGTGACGTCGGAATCACATTAACTACGCAGATTCCTCCGTTTGTGGACGATGCGTACCCAAACAGCAGTCCTATTTTTAGCACGTACCCCCCGGAAGCAATATGCACCAACTTTGAATTCTTCCTGGACCAAGGGGCAACGGACATCGACGGCGATTCCTTGAGCTACTCATTTTGCACACCGCTCAACGGTGGGAGCCCCGACAATCCCTCTCCTGCTCCACTTCCAGCATCAACCTTTAACGAAATCCCTTGGGGCGCCGGCTTTGGAGCGTTTGATCCGATTCCATCTGCTCCACCATTCAACATCGACGCAGCAACCGGTCAAATCACAGGGTTTCCAACTACACCAGGAGCCTATGTAATCGGCATTTGCGTTTCCGAATACCGCGATGGCGAATTGTTGAGCACCGTCATGCGCGATTTTCAATTCAATGTTGTCATGTGCGACCCAACCATCATTTCTGCCGCACAACCTCAATCAACCGATCAATACTGCATTGGAGAGACCATTGAATTTTTTGAAAACTCCATTGGAGCACAGGAGTTGTTGTGGGATTTCGGCGTTCCCGGCACTGACACGGACATCAGTTTTGAGGAAGCGCCCACCTTCACTTACCCTGACACGGGTACTTACGAAGTGATGCTCGTCGCGAATCCTTCTTGGCCGTGCGCAGACACTTCCAGCCAGGTATTTTACATCTATGAGCCCATAGACTTGGAAATAGAACTCAATGATTTTGCGTGCTTGAACGGAATTGAAGCATTTGATTTGTCCGTTGACGGCGCATTCACCGGCAATACGAATATCACTTGGACATTCGAAGGCGGATTGCCGGCAAGTTCCAATTTAACGAGTCCCGGTTGGGTCACATTCGCCAATGAAGAAAACTGGAACGTTACCGCTGTAGCAGAACATTATGGATGCGTTTCCAATCAAACATTTGACTGGGTAGCCCCCGCCGATCCGATTGCCAATATTGCCGACCAGTCATCTTTCTGTGAAGGTTACACATTTGATTTTGATAACCTATCTGCCAATGGAACCACTTGGGAGTGGGACTTCGGCGTCACAGGCGACGATGACAGTTCCGATGAGGAATCTCCAACGTTTACCTATCCTTACCCTGGAATCTTTGAGGTTGAGCTCATTGTTTCGGCTCCCTACACCTGCAGCGATACGGCAACGGCTTTTGTGGAAATATTTCCCGAAATCAATCCTGCCTTTGATGTTCCTGACCCTGAGTGTTTTTCCACCAACAATTTCAACCTTACTCCCCTTTTCACCAATCAACCCGAAACACAGTACAGTTGGGACTTTGGAGGAGAAACGTCCAGTTCGAGCATATCAGGGAGTAGCGTAAGCAATTTGTCTTACACCGCGCCGGGAACGTATACCGTAGAAGTGACTGCTACAGCAAACGGATGTGAAGTCGTAGCCACAGAAGAAGTTTGGGTCATTGCAGATCCAACCATTAATTTTCTCGCAGGCCCTGCTGTTGGCTGTCCGCCACATTCCGTCAGCTTTGTCAATAATAGTACTACCGAAACAGCCACCACTTACGAATGGCAATTTGGCGATGGAACCGCTTCCGCAGCGGCAAGTCCTATTCATATTTATGAGACTTCAGGCGACTTCTCCGTGACGCTCCAAATGAATGCCGGTGGCTATTGCAGCCAATCCCTGACGTTGACACAAAACGACATCATCGAAGTCTATCCCGTTCCACAAGCCGGTTTTGACATCACGCCCAATCAAGTCGACATTTTAGATCCCACGGTAAGCTACGCTTCTGTCAATACCGGTGGGCTGGATTGCTTTTACAACTTTGGCGATGGTGGATCTTCAGCGGATTGCAACGGCTCATACACCTATACGGACGGTGGACTTTTTGAAGTAACGCAAACCGTCATCAATGCCGCTGGGTGCAGCAGCACCGCCATTGGAGAAGTAGCAGTATCAGGCAATGTGTTTTATGCGCCCAACAGTTTTACACCCAACAATGATGGAGTAAATGATGTCTGGATCCCTGTCGCACTTGGGATTACCTCCTTCCATTTGCAAATCTTTAACCGATGGGGCGAGCTCATTTGGCAATCATTCGACCCCGCTATTCCATGGCTCGGGAATGTTGAAAATGGCAACCATTATGCTCCGGATGGCCTTTATCACTACAGCGTCAAAGTGGAAGATCAATTGAAGTATCCAAGAACCTATTCTGGCTTCATACAATTGTTTCGTTGATTCCAATCGCAGATTCTTTTTCGTGTCCATTGGACAAATAATTTTGCATAAACGTATCCGTCGAATATATTAGCATCAACAGATACGTCATCATGAGCGACCAAAGCAATAGAGAAGAGATATTTTCGAAGCCTGTACGAGCTGGAAAACGCACGTATTTCTTTGATGTAAAAGCAACAAGGGGTCGGGATTTGTACATGACCATTACCGAAAGCAAGCGGCGTTTTGATGACGATGGCAACGTGCACTATCAAAAGCATAAAATCTTTCTCTATCGCGAAGATTTCCAAAATTTCGAAGAAGGTTTTGTGGCGGCTGTTGAAAAAATTGATGAGTTAATGGCCACGGGCGATTACCGCGATCCTATCGCGGAACGCGAGGCAAAATATGCCAACAGTGAATCCAATCAAGGCGACGAGGCTGGAGAAAATGATTCTGACGCTACTGAGTCGCCTTCTTCATCCAATACCGAAAATACTGAGGAGCCACAGGCCTCCGATGACATCAGTTTCGAAGACCTCTGAACAAAGCCCACAAGAGGGCATTTTCTTCGCTTAAAACCTCTCCCCATCAAGATGGAAGAAGGCCAGTGCACTTCGATTTTTCGACAAGTGAAGAAGCGTTGAAAACTTTTGCGCGCCCTACAATCGTAGCACATTATCTTTGAAGAGTTCCGAGCAAGTGAGAAGCTTTTTTGTTGCCCTGTCTGCATCAGTGCCTTAGGCACGGCGAGACAGAGGCAATTGAGCGAATTTTAACCTTCGTATCGGATCTGATTCATACTAGATCGAAAACGCTCGCGTTGAGAAACGAGGCGTTTGAAAAAAATTACTCGAAGCAATGGGCAAGGTCATCGCAATAGCAAATCAGAAAGGAGGTGTCGGCAAAACAACGACGGCGATCAATTTAGGAGCCTGCTTTGCTGTTTTGGAATACAAAACACTGCTCATTGATGCAGACCCACAGGCAAACGCGACCTCGGGATTGGGCATTGATCCAACAACGGTCGAATCAGGCACTTACGAAGCGTTGCTCGGTGACTCGGGAGTGAAGGCCTTCATTCAAAAGACCTCCACTCCTCACTTGGATATCCTTCCCGCCCGGATTGATTTGGTAGGAGCTGAACTAGAAATGATTAATCTTCCAGATCGCGAAAAA
>CAXDQP010000165.1:0-5218 GCA_963991335.1 uncultured Flavobacteriales bacterium | reverse complement strand
ACACCTTTGTTCATTGGGATAGAACAACTCCTCTGAGTGTAGATCCCCAAAATGTTCAGCCTCTTTTAAGAGCTCATTTGCACTGATCAAAAACCCTTTTCGATGCGGGAAATAGATTGAAGAGTGTGGAATATGTAAGATTACTTTCATCGTTGAACGATTCCAAGTTCAGCGGACGAACCTTCTTCCTCGCCGATGGCATTTGAGCCGAAATGCAATAGAACGAGTACGTCGCTGAGGTGTGCTAACAAAGAGAGGCGCTTGGAGGCGGGATGAACCGCCCAAATTCATAAGCGACGTAGCGTTGCATTTCCGGCCCCTCGAACCGGACGAGCCACTCCAGGAGGTGTGGAAACGCTAAGGCGCCAGTTCGGCCACGGAGAACATTGGGCTTGGGCTTGATGAGCGCTTCTCCCAACATGAGATCCAACAGATGCGGTGCATTGAAATGAGCGCACAACATATTCTCGAACATGGTGTTGTAGCATGCAGCATAATCGCATTCAATGGCATGCTTCCAGATCAACAACCATTGGCCCACATAACATCCCAAGCAAGGCTGCGAATAGCAAGGGCGGCGGTCGCCCAATCTTAGGTTCAGGTCGAAGCCCCTGGCCTCCAATGCATCAGGCAATAGAAACCCCCGCCTACGCCACTCCATCCAAATCTGAGGCATCGACTGTTCAATGCCCCAGCGCATTTGATAGGATGACCGCCGAAAGGTCCCCGCAAACTCACAATCCAGATTGCTCAACCAATCCACCCCACGAACATCTGCATTCCGGCGAACTCGACGCACATCACACATCGTCCGCGCCTCTGAGAAATTGCGAAAATGGAAGTGCCACCATCTGCTCATTCGCATGCCCATGGGTCGTCGGCCAAATTACCTGAAAACCCACCCACTCGCCGTCAATGAAGCCGACTTGATGTTTCCGAATCAATTGATCGATGTAGCCCGGTGCTTCGCACGAATGGCATTCATAGAATCGACCAATTCCGTTGTCACCGAAAAAGTCACTGATGTACCGATCCACGGCTGAAATCTCCACGTCGCGTTCCGCGAAAGGGATGAGAATTTCCTCCCCTGTTGCGATGTCAATATTCAAGATTTGGACATCGAGCGACCAAGCTGTGCCCCCGTGTGGGTGCCACATGGTCTCGAGCTGAAGGCACAACGTTGAATCCGTCCAATCCAACACCTCGAATCCAAACTCCTTGTAATCAACCGTGTCCGAATAGCAACCGCCGCATGAGGGATCTGTATAAGGCTCTTCACCAAATTCTAGCCAATGAGCATAGGAATCCTCAAGTTCCTTGTTGAATAAATCCTGGATACCAGCGTTCAATTGCCTCGCCTGCGGCAAACCACTCAACACAGGAATTTGCGAAGCCCTCACCTCGAGGTGGCATTCTTCAAAATACCATCGGCTGGCAAAGAGTGTATCAATCCGGGGAGGACCCAGTTCCGAAATGTTGAGCGCAGCCGAGCCCTCAGGCTCAGCCGAGTGGCATCCATAGAGCGTAATCCAAGCCGCGCAGGCCAAAAGAAACGCACACGCGCCTAATCGATTTGTTGATGTTTTCATTAGAATGATCGTTTTTTAATTCAACTGTTCTTCCGACACAGGCCCCACTTGCATCATTTCCAACGTCAAATGCCGCATGCCTCGTACGTCGTGCTCGTTGTATTTGAGCAATTCGCAGAGCTTGCGCTTTGCGGCGGGGGTCCAACGACGCGGGAGTCGCTCCTCTGCTTGCGGTCGGATGTAGGCCAATGCCGCTGCGGGTGAAAAACGGAGCATGTATTTCGGGTATTCATAGGAAGAGACGGGGGAAGACAAAAAGTCCTTCAAGCCGGCTCGACGGCGTTGGGAATTGACCCCACGCATGAATCGGCGTTGCAACCTACGTTGAATGCCACGCAACTGCTCCGGGAGGTATTTGCGCAGGCACTCCGTGGCATTGCAATCCAAGTAGATGAGTTTCTCTTCCAAATTCGATCGCTCCAAGCTGTACAACGCCTCCACAATGAGCTCACGTTCATGCTCTGAATACGCTGCGATCACGCCATTCTGCTCAATGACCGGCACAATCACGTTCTCCACAAACTCCAGCCAAGGCATATGCGGCATTCGCTTCATTTTGGCAACTGCTTCAAACGAATCATCGCACAATACCGACTGGACATTGCCAATCATGGATCCGAATGGTATGTACCCCACCATCGCGGGCTGGGAATCGTTGATGCGCATTTCGACATCCAACCACAGCACCTTGTGTGAGCGAATCATTCGCTGTATCAGTTCGTATCGGTCAGGGTGATGCAATTTCAAAGTGTAAGACATGAATGAATGGGGTTTGAGGGTGAAACAAAAAATACATCGACGATCAACTCCGAATGTGAATCGAAGCCTCACGCGTATATAAGTTCGATGCAAAACGGAATACGCAACGGTCGGCTGGATTTATTTTCAATTTCCGATCTCAGCACCCCCAATCAAAGTCTCGGCAACGTTGCCGAATGTCACTTCAATGAATCAGATTGTCCTCACTGGATCAATGCCCAAACAATTTTCTCCCACCACTTGAGCGGTTCTCGGATGGGCTCGGTGCCATCGACAATCCTTCCAAACCAACGCATTTGTCGTTTTCGTAGCATTTCCCTTCGAGCCAATTCCCTTGCCTTTCTATCGGCTTCCCGCTCTTTCTCGAGCGCAAGCCTCATGGCTGCCTGCTCTTGTTCATCCGCTAACCTTCTTCTTTCCTCCTCTGCCTGCAGTCGATCTCTTTCCCTTGTGGCCTTCATGGCCTCATTCTGGGCACGACGATATTCAAACTGCTCACCACTGATTCGCTTGCTCGCGGAAGCAGATGTGGCACCGATTACATTCAACCCCTGTCGGGCATCATCGGCACCGCCACCGCCGCAATGCGGGCATTCTGAATTATGCCCTTGGCACGCCGGACAAACGCGAATGTCGGCCATTATGCTTGCTCGTTAGGCCAACGAACCATCCCTGACTCGCTGGCAATGGGAATGCGCTTCGCTGCATCCCGACTGCTGTCCCACATATATTCGCCCAACAACTCTTCTCCAACCGCACCGAGCACCGCCCCGCGCATGCGCGAAATCTGTTGGCGTAGGCTACTCAAGTCCGCAATGTTGAGGAGTCGATCCAAGTGCTCTTGCAACTGACCGGCCGTCTTGTCTCCTTTGACCGCATTGTAGTTATCCATCAACTCTTGCCGGTATTCATCCAGAGACTCATACGGAATGCCTTCGGGATGACGCAGGTACAGCAGGTAAAGTGCCTTTGGTGTGGCCTGCATTTTAATCGACCGCCGAAATTCAGGCAACCACAAATCCATTTTGGGTCCAATCACCTCGATGGCGCTCCGAGCAGGCACGGCGCTGATGCGCTTGTGAAAAAGCAAATCCTTTCGAGCCAATTCTAGAACGTCCATGCACTGATGAAAATAGCCAGGCTTCAGCTAGCCTTCCGCAATAGCTGCACTGAACCGATCGAGGCAATCCTGACATATATCTGCCGTACGCAGACGTTTCAAAATTTCCAGTTTTTCCCCACAAAAATCGGAAACACAACCCTTTGCATCTTCGTGCGCGTTCGCCATCCACTCCTCCATGGAGCTGTACATCCACCCTTGCAAAAGGTTGCTGGCGATGATGTGCAACGTCGGATAGACGAAATTTGAACCCGTATCCTCCTCCCAGTCGCCCGTATGCAAGCAATGATTGCCAGGCCCGGATCCCGCAGGCTCAGCGAAGGCAAAGTAATTGTAATCGTTGGGCGTATCGGTCAATAAGATCAAACCCGCATCATCCGGTAAATCATGTTCTCTGCGCAAGCTGCTCATCCTGGCAAAAGCGTCTTCCCAAAGGATGCCCTGAGCACTGGGCAACGTTCCCCATCCAGTCACCTCACTTCCTTCGGCACCTTCAGCAGGCGCTTCAAATTGGATTGGCCCTGGAAGCTCCTGCAATGCATTCATCAACTGAGCAAATCCTTCAGCATTCACATCTGGGGTTCGAAAAATAGCAACGCGCATACGGACAAGATAATCAAATCGTCGCCCGTATGCGTGTCCGCAAACCCTTTTCATCCGACCACTTCGAAATAGATGCGTTGCGGCATGTGTCCAAACACAAATTCCGTAACTCCACACAACCACAATTCAAATGGATCAGATTCGTCCATGATGCATTCGTAGTCGGCACCGTCACCAAATTCATCGGGACGCAGTTGCTTCAGGTGACCACCAATGCCTTCTCCCGGTAATTTCTGCGGATCGAAGGCCAACTTCAACTTTACGCGATCTTCATTGCCAGCCAAAAGATCCAGCAACGTATCTGCACCGCAAACCATGGCGCAAGCTCCACGCGGTCCTGGCCACATTGGAATGTCCGCATACCATCCGCTTGAATCACGGGAAAATTTCTGATTCAAAACAGAAGCGCCGGACAATCGCCAAGGTGCGCCTTTGCCCGCTCGAATCAGGCGGTTCATGGTATCAATTTTGAGAGGAGCCCAAACTCGGCGCGCCCATCGGCGCCGAGAATATGTTGGAGGAATTGATTGGTTTGTCATGACCCCAAAATGCTAAAAGTGCACCCCCAAAATCCAGTTTCAGCAACGTTGCCGAAACAAAAATCCTACCGACCTGAATACCAAAATCGAAAACTTAGCCGTTGATATTGGAGCACCCCTCTTTTTCTAACCTCTTAAAAAACAACCGCTTATGGTAGTTCAGACTCCTGCACCCTCAACTTTCTTGCGACCTGAGAAAATAACCCGCGATTCGCTTGGAGCAACGACAAAAATCCTTGCTGCAAACCCGCAAGCCGCAGCATTCTCAGCCCTTCATTCTCTGCACCTCATCCTGTTTGGCGGAGGCTTAATCTGTTCAAGTTTGTGCATCCTTGACACCCAATCGGTGCCCGACCACCTCGCTCCAAAAAGCCCAAATCAACAGACGCTGTTGTTCATGGAATGGAGATGCCTGCAGCACGCCCAAGCCAAATTAGATGCCATCCGCTAACCTAACAATTCTGTACAATCCCCTTTCATGCCATCAAACCCCCCCAACCTCAGCGATCGCTCCAGTCAGAAAAAGCGACGAAGTGTGACAATCGTCCTTCACGTCCTCTTGTTCATTGCCGGCATCAGCGTGATTTCCAAGTTCGAACCAACAGAGG
>CAXDQP010000164.1:0-5227 GCA_963991335.1 uncultured Flavobacteriales bacterium | reverse complement strand
AGCTACGAAACGGGGCAGTATTTCGACTACCGCTTGGCATTCGTGCGAGGGAGCATTCCACTTGCGTATAAAAAGTCCAAAACAGCTGAATCACGCTTCACCAATCAATGTGCATCCGCGCAAATCATTGCCGTGAATGCAGCATTGGATCATGAAGAAATTGAATTCATTCGGACCATGATGCATTCGCTCCAAGTAGACTACGCCGAATTGGATGCGCTCCGGGATGCACAAACAGGGAAATTATTCGTCATCGATGTCAACCCAACGCCCTGGGGTCCACCCGCTGAATTGCCCGACAAAGAGAAGCGTGATGCGATTCAAGCCATGGCCACAACCTTTGAAAACGCAATCAACCGTTCGAATCCATCAAATAGGCCTTGAGGGCCTCGTACGTTGCTGGCAGCGCAATGGAAACTTTTGGCTCGGTCAAGCAGGCATGAAGGGCTTCTGGAACCAGAGGCTCGTGCCCCGTTGCAGCTTGCACAACCGACCCAAATTTTGCAGCGTGAGCCGTGGCCAATACAACGGTACAATTGTTTGTTGACGTCTGGCCTTCTTTTCGATGGGCTGCATGAACTCCCACAGCCGTGTGCGGACATACCAAGACGTCCGTTTCATCCTTGATACGGCGCATCGTTTGCTTGGTCGATTCTTCATCCACTGACACGACAGAAAACTGCCTTTGCATATCTGAAACACTACCATTGTACAACCATTCCAGCCTTGGACGGTTGCTCGGATCTCCTACATCCATCGCATTTGAAATGGTGGGTATCGAAGACATCGGAGTGTAAGCTCCCGAATCGAGATAATCCTGCATGCTCGCATTTGTGTTTACTGCTGCGAGGAATGAAGCGGCGGGAACCCCCATTTTTTGAGCCAAAACTCCTGCGGCAGCATTTCCAAAATTGCCGGATGGAATCACAAAATCAACAGCCTGTTTCGCCTGAGCTACGGCCCAAGCATAATAGATGCTCTGCGGAAGCCATCGCCCGATATTGATGGAATTGGCGCTCGTCAAAGGCCTGTTGCGCTGCAACAATTCATCTTGAAATGCTGTTTTGACCAAGCTTTGACAATCATCAAAGGATCCATCAATCTCCAATGCTACTACGTTCTTTCCAACCGTGGTGAGCTGTTGTTCCTGGATGTGGCTAATTCTACCGCTAGGATACAAAATAACAACATCAATGCCTTCTACATCTAAAAACCCCTGTGCAACGGCTGATCCGGTATCCCCTGATGTCGCAACAAGTACGGTCAGTCGATCCGTGGAAACTTGCTGTAAAAACCGCGACATCATTCGAGCGCCAACATCCTTGAATGCAGATGTGGGACCGTGAAAAAGCTCGAGCAATTGGAGTCCTTCTTCCAATGGAACCAATGGGATTTCAAAATTCAATGCATCCTCAACTACATCTTGCACCTGCGCTGCCGACATATCACTTCCCACCAATGGCCTCATCATTTCCATTCCAATCTCTTGCAATGTTGTGCCAAGCAAGAAACCATCCGGTAAACGCGGAATATTTTCAGGAACATACAACCCACGATTGGGGGCCAATCCTTCACGCAAAGCTTGACCAAAAGTGCGCCAAGTTGTCGGTTGATTTAAGCTTCGGTATTTCATGGCATAATGCGTGCACCCTGCGGGGCAATCTGAGCGTGGTGAATGTGATAAGGAATTGCATTTGCAGTCATACAAACCTCCAACGAATGCCCTACGGACTGGGCATCTTGAGCATCCTTTACAATCCAAAAAGTAGACGGTCCGCTACCGGAGATACCGCCAGCTCGTGCACCAGCAAGAAGCGCAGCTTGCTTCATCTGTTCGAAATGAGGAATGAGCCTTTGGCGATGCGGAGTGACCAATAGGTCCTCCAACGAAAATAATGCACGTTCCGCATCTCCCTCATAACAGGATGCAATAAAGGCGCCCATCCGCGCCGATTGCACCACGGCATCACTTAAAGGAACCGTTTCGGGCAAAGCTCCTCTTGCATCTGCCGTTCGAACCTCAATTTGTGGATGAAGGATCACCACGTGCCAATCAAATGGCATTGGAATCGAAAGCGGAGCTCCTTCAGGTGGACACAATACCAGTCCACCCAACAAAGCTGGTGCAACATTATCCGCATGCCGTGCGCCGCTTGCTAGCTGTTCCCCATCCAGTGCAAATGGAAGCAATTCCGCTGGCCGGAGGCCGGCATTTAACAATTCATTCACAGCGACCACAGCTCCTGAAGCACTTGCTGCACTTGAGCCGATCCCACTTCCTGGCTTGATGTCCTTAAAAAGTTCCAATTCAAGCCCACACGGGTTGCCGAGGGCGTGCAAAAGACTCTTGGCCGCCACAGAAGCGATGTTGCGATCTGCATTTAAATCCAAGGAAGCCCCGTGGACCGAACGAATGATCACTTCGCCTGGCGTTCCTGTTGTGCGCACAATCATTCGTTCGCCTGGACTGCTCAAAGCACAGCCGAGCGCGTCAAACCCCACATTCAAATTGGCAACTGTTGCCGGAGCCCAAACCGTCACTTCTCTGCTCATTTGGATTGGCCTATTGCATGGAGATCCGACAAAACACCGCTCGCTGTAATGGCTGCTCCAGCTCCAGCTCCTTGAATGACAAGAGGGCGATCAGCATAACGAAGTGAGAAAACAGCAACGGCATTGTCTGTGCCTTCGAGACCGTAAAAAGGATGATCAGGAGCCAACATTTCAAGTGAACATCCACATTGGCCTCTTTTATCCCATCGGGCAACATAGCGCAATCGCTTACCTGCTGCCTTTGACTGCGCATACAACTCTCGGACGGGTCCCGCCCAAGATTCGAGGTTCTGCATGAATTTAGCCGGGGATGCATCCATCGCCCCCTCTTGCATGAAGCCTTGAATGGCGACTTGATCCATCTCAAGTTCAGCACCGCATGTTCGGGCAAGGATTAATATTTTTCGGGCTACATCTTGGCCGGAAAGGTCGAGACGTGCATCCGGCTCCGCAAAACCAAGTTGCACGGCTTGCTCAACAGCTGATTCAAATGACACACCGCTGTCCATGCTACTGAAAATGTAGTTCAACGATCCACTCAGCACTCCTTCAATGGCTTGAATTTGGTCACCAGTCGCGAGCATCTCGCGCAAACTGCTTAGGATCGGAAGTGCTGCACCGACATTGGTTTCATGCTGGAAATACACTTGTCCAAGCCGAGAAGCACGCTGGATGGACCGCCAATGATCCATGGATTGAGTGGCTGCAATTTTATTCGAGCAAACGACTGAGATGCCGTCACGAAGCGCCAGAATTGTCATTGCAGCGACATCGGCAGAGGCTGGGTTGTCCACCCAAACCTTGTTCTCAAGCGGCATTGCGCGAAATGCATCGTAAGCATCGCGAATGGACTCAATGGGTTCTCCTGAATGCATGTCAATGGGGATACCAGCTGCACCATCTTCAATTTCGAAAAAACGCTTGCTATTGCAGGCACCGACTAAGCAATAATCAATGCCTTGATCCAACAATTGTTGTTGCCGTGTGGCCTGCAGCTGCTGAATGAACGCCGAACCTACTTGCCCAACACCAGCACAAAAAACATGAATTCTTTTGTCTTCGTTGGATTCAAAAAAACCAGAATGAAGCGCTCGAAGCGCGATGGGGACATCGTTGGTTCTGACAACAATGGAAATATTCCGTTCCGTGCTGCCTTGCGCAATTGCCCGAACATTCACATCCGCATCCGCAAGCGCCTGAAACGCCTTACCACTCACGCCCGAAGTACGTACCATTCCACCTCCCACAATCGCCAAGATACTCAAATTCGAATCGATGCGTAACGGAGCTAAGCGCTTGAGTGTGATGTCCGCTTCCAACCCAGAAATGAGAGCCTTTTTGGCTGCTTCCAAATCACTATCAGCTACACCGAGCGTCAAACTATTTTCGGATGAACTTTGGGTAATCAGCACCACATTGACCTGAAATTCAGCCAAATGCGAAAAAATCCGTGATGAAAACCCAGGCCTGCCAATCAATTGCCCTCCTTCCAAGGTAATTAAGCTGATGTCATTAACACTCGAAAGTCCTCGAACCAGCGTCTGGCTTTTCGGCGTCTGCACAATTCGGGTTCCCGGTTCATTGGATTGAAACGTACTGCGCACAATCAACGGAATTCCGGAGTCCCGCAGCGGTTGAATCGTAGGGTGATAAATGACCTTGGCACCGAAGTGACACAATTCCATGGCCTCTTCGTAGCTCATCTCCTCGATGATTTTCGCTTCAGCGACTATTCTTGGATCTGCCGTGAGCATGCCCGGCACATCGGTGGACTTTTCCATGCAATTCGCTTGGATCGCGCTGGCGATGATGGAAGCGGTGTAATCACTGCCTCCACGGCCAAGCGTCGTCGTAGCGCCTGATGCGGAGCGACCGATGAATCCTTCCGTAATGAGAATTTCAAAATTTAAATCAGACGAAACGCCGTCCTGGATCAAAACGTCCGTTTCTATCCTGTTTACTTCTGCGGCTCCAAATTGATCATCCGTTACCATCCAATCCCGAGCATCCACCCGGCGGACGCTGAGTCCATTGGCTCGCAGCCATCCCGCCACCAGCGGCACGGCCATTCGTTCTCCAAAGGAAACCAATTGATCCATGCTCTTGTCACTGAGTTCCTTGATCAAAAACCGGCCATCGCATAACGCTTACAGCTCACCCACACGCGTTTGCAACTCATTGGGAAGCGTGCCTGCTCCTGCCACAAGTCCCAAATCGAGGGCAACTTGCATATGACGACTCTCCAACTCCGCAATGGAAGTCCGAAATGAGGCATCGCCGCGCGAAGCCTTGAGTCCAATATGAATCAAGTCGTTGGTGATGCCGCCCATCGCGGAGCACACAACAATGCGTTGCTGTTGCCTGCGTGCCAAAAGCACTTCGGAAACCTTGCGCATTTCATTGGCCGATGCCAATGAAGATCCACCAAATTTTAAAACTTCAATATCCATTGAATCAATTGAGCAAAACGCGATTTATTCTGAGCCTTGCAGTCGCCTTGCCTTGGTGGATACGAAGATTCACACGCGTAGGTTGCGCATGAAGCGAGCAAAAAATTATGCTTCGCGCTCAAATTTTGAAATGACTTCTTGACTTACCCCCGTATTCGAAAATCCACCATCATGGAAAAGATTCTGCATCGTCACAAATCGCGACAAATCACTGAAGAGTGAAA
>CAXDQP010000163.1:0-5236 GCA_963991335.1 uncultured Flavobacteriales bacterium | reverse complement strand
ATCCTGAACCGTGAACGTGTAACACAGGCTGCTTTGCTCCACGCTCGCATTGCAAGCGCCGGTGTACTCATAAATATCACCCGTATTCAATGTCGCCTCTGTTTCCGTGTACAAATCACCGCAGAGAAAAACAGCTCCCGCGCAGTCACTGATGGTCTGCGCCGCAATCGTTTGGATTCCAACAACAAACACAGAAACCAGCGCAACCAGTATACTCGGGGTTTGTCGGCGATACGAGCAATTCATTGATTTGCAACTCATTGATGCTCAAGGTAAATAAAAATTCAATGCGCTAAAACGGGTTGCTCAACCACTCGCTCGTGGTCAGCAAAGTATCATTGAAAGTTTTCAGGAAATCGACCAGTGCTAGACGCTCCTCTACCGAAAGACTCAACTGGTATGGCTCTTGGCCTGGAACTCCAAATCCATTGACGCTCAAACGCTCGTCCAGATAAGGGTGATGCTGAATGCCATCCGCATAAAAGTCGACCACTTCATGCAGCGTTGCAAACCGACCATCGTGCATGTAAGGCGCCGTTAATCCGATGTTACGCAGGGATACCGTTTTGAATCGTCCATCGTCATATGGATCATCGCTCAACGAACCTATGCCCCCGTCTCCAGCTGCGGTATAATCCGACTCGAGGCCATTTACAAAGGGTTGTGTCGAAAACAAATTCAATCCACTATGGCATTGATTGCATCGGGTTTCTCCGTTGAAAAACAAATCCTTCCCCATGCGTTCAGATTCCGAAAAATTTGTAAATCCATTGGAGCGACCGGCATCATAGCGCGACGAATAGGACCGCATGCACATGAGGAATTGCGCCAGTGCGGAAGCCACCCGATCCGACTTGATTTCTTCCGTTCCGAATGCCGATTCAAATAACGCCGCGTAATAGGGTTGCTCCATAAGTCGCCCAGGCATTTCTTCTAGGCTCAACGCCATTTCATCGGGATGAGCAATGGGTTCTAGCACCTGTTGTGCCAATCCAACGGTGCGCATGTCCCAGAAAAACCGTCGTTGGTAACGAAAATTGAAAAGCCCCATGGCATTTCTCACGGTGGGCACCCCCGAAACCCCCACGGACTTTGCTTCGCTATCCGCAAACGCATTTGCCTGGGCGTGACAAGAAGAGCAACTCACCGTGCCATCTGCGGACATGGAAGGGTCGTAAAATAGCACGCGACCGAGCGTCGCTCCTGCATCGGTGACTTCGATATCAGAGCCAATATTCCCAAATAATTGCAAGGCGGGATCGGTCAACCATTCTTCCGGAAAAGCTTGTGCACTGTATGGAAATGGCGTCGCTGGAAGTTCGGGTTCCAAAGCTTGTGGCACCTCTTCCTCCTCCTGCAGGGGTGGGTTCTCCTTTTCACATCCGATCAAGCTAAATGCAATCAGGAGTGCAATCGCAGAAAAACGCATGGCAATGCACGAAGTCAAATTGTGGATTGGTGCATTGGTAGTGTCCATTTTCAAAGAAGGTACGGATTAACGCAATGAATCACAAAGGATAAGCATCATCCATCTGAGCAATGTGAAAACCAGATGCAACAACATGACGATATGCGGAAGACGTATCAGACAAACATGGATTGGTGTGATTCATGTGGATGAAATGGACCTTGGATTTTTCGGTGGCACTTAATCCACCCAGGAATTCCATCGTCTCCACCATAAAGGGGTGCGGAATTTCAGACATATCTCGGTATCCGACTTCAGATGCATCAAAAAAGGTGGCGTCGAGATAAGCGCGATCCACCAAAGACAGTTCGTGCTTCAAATCACGCTTCCAGAGCTCCCATTTGTTGATATCTGGAATGAACAAAACAGTGCGGTTGGGACCCATGATCCGATAACCTACCGTTTCCGAGTATTCGTCGCGGTGCGGAACCCGGATGGGAAGGGTTTGAACCCGCTCCGTAACTTGGACGACCGAATCCTCAGCAAGTGGATTGACCACAATATTTCCGAGTGAAATCAATTGATCCCAAGGTCCATTGGTCTGCAAAAAACGCCGAAAACGTGGCATAGCATGCACCTGAATACCGGTTGCGCCGAGCACTTCACGGCCTAGAAACATCAAGCCCGAGTAGTGACCAATATGAGCATGGGTCAAAAAGATGGATGGTAACACGTCGGCCAGTCCGGAAAGCGACTGCAATGCGTACCATTGGCTCGCCACATCGGGCGTGGCCTCAAACATCGCCAACTGACCCGAACCCGATTTGGAATCTGAAATTCCCAGCGAAACGACCTTTCGATCGGTAGCCGGACGTAAAAACAAATTCCGGCAACACGGACGATCACAGCCCATGTGTGGTGCGCCTCCGTCTTGAAGCGTGCCCAATACATAAAGCATGGGCTCCTGCAATCCTGATCTGACTAACGACTCCTTGTTCAAGGAGTCTGCAAGCGGCAATTGGTGTTTCGCCGCTCTTTCAATCTTTGCTCCATCTCTTCCCACACAAGCCACAAGCAACAGGATGCAAAAGAAAGGTGCTACGATGCGAATCTTGTTAGCCATACCGAGAAAGGTCGCAAAAAAAACGGGCCATGCTTTCACATGACCCGTCTATTTTCTCTTTGGTAAAATTAACGCTGGATCATGAAGCGTTTGGTATGGGCCCCATTCGTTGATCGTAAGAACAGCAAATACCTTCCTTCTGGCCAGCCACTAACTTCAATTTTAAGTTGTTGCTCACCGCGAAGCTCTTCTCCCAATGCATTGGTCAAAACTCGTCCCTGCATATCCGTGATCATCCTCTCGAATTGAGTGTCTTCGTACAAAACGAAATCCAACTGGATAGCATCACTTGCAGGATTGGGATAAAGATTGAGCATTCCAAATGGAGAAGGAGTGGCAGATAAATCAGCCTCTGTCAATGGCGTAACAGGAGCGCTCCATCTTCCGCCGGATGTGCAGCCTGAAATCGCTATGTCATCCAAGTAGATCTTGTCATTATTGCCAGAAGCGTCGCAACGGAATTGAATGACCGTGCTGCTTGAGAAAGGACCTGGAATCACTACCTCATCCGAATAGCTCGGTCCGTTCGAGAAGTTCACGCCACGGATGTACGTGGCCACTGTTGTAAACTGATTGCCGCCATTGGTCGAATATTCGAGCACGAAATCCTCACCATTTTCCATGCTATATGCGACAAATTCAAATCCTATGGTCAATTCTTCGTAACCCGAAAGATCTAAGTCATCCGTATAAGTAACGGACGTTGAGGAATTGTCTCGCAAACGGACACAATATGTTCCGTTCGCAAAATTCCGATCGCGACGATTTCGTCTGCAGTCGGAACCTCCGTCATTCCAGATGCCCCAGCCGCTCTCAAAGTTCTCTACATCGATATCGTCATAGGATCAAGGTCCAGTCTGACACGGCTCGCAGTCAGGACCGCCGCAGTCAATGTCGGTCTCGTCGCCATTCTGGATGCCGTCCTCGCACGTCGGATTCGGGCCATTGTCTATTGCAACACAGAAATTACCAGAGGAAGAGCTACCGAACGAAGCTCCTGAAGCCAGTTCATTGCCATATTCATCGGTTACGAAATAAGAACCCTCACCATACCCACAGCAAAGCCCGTCTCCATAGCTATCAAAAACGGTCACGGTGTAACATCCTTCAGGCAAACATTCCGTGATGTTCAGGGTAGACATCCGCGGTGCGGAACCATACGTTCCGCCTGAAGCGAATACAGTTCCCCCACCTGTGATTTGCCAGGAAGTTTCGGAAGGATAATTATCAAAATTCAAAGTCATTGTAACCTCAACACCACCGCAGATGCATGGCTCGCAATTGGATCCACCACAATCAACCCCTTCCTCGTCGCCATTTTGCAAACCATCGTCACACGTCGGAGCAACCTCGTCACCACAAGCCGCTGAATTCAGTAAACTCGACCGATAACCACCGCTCTCGAACAACGCTCGCATGCGATTGCGCTGTCCGAGTGTGAACAAATTCATGCACGCATCATCAGAATAATCCATGTAATTCTGCACCACATCTGCGCTTCCACATGCAGAGCTCCCAACTGCACAACCGTAATTGGCCGAGTTAGAAGCAGGTGTATCCGAAACAAAATCGTCCACGTTGCAGCCGCCATCGCCCCATATGTGCCGCAAATTCAGCCAGTGGCCGACTTGGTGGGTCGCAGTTCTTCCCAAATCAAAAGGAGCAGAAGCCGTTCCAATGGTCTCAAATTACTGGTAGTCGATGACAATGCCATCCGTTGTGGCCGAACCACCTGGAAACTGTGCATAGCCCAAAATTCCTCCGCTGATGTCACAGACCCAAATGTTCAAGTAGTCCGATGCTGGCCAAGCATCTGCCCCACCTGAACTCGCAAATTTCATCTGATCGTTTGTACCAAACGCACTTACCGAAGTCGAAGTGCGCACAATACCTGAAGTGGCATTGCCCGATGGATCCGAGGTTGCCATGCAAAATTCTATCTCGGAGTCCGTGACTTGCGACCAAGTGTCATCTGCGTAGGGATTGGTCCTTCGAAAGTCCTCATTCAGAACGTTAATTTGCGAAAGGACCTGCGCGTCCGAAATGTTTTCCGTGGAATTGTTGTAAATCACTTGCACCACCACAGGAATGTTCACGACCCCATTCACCTCACGGACTCCCGTGTTTTCGATATTGAGCAAATGGGTTTCAATTTGATCCATCATGAAGGCTCGTTTGGGATCTTCTTGCAATTGCAATACTTCCATCGATCCGCAATTGCGCTGCGCATTTGCCGTTATACTGCTCAGAACAAGAGCTATGCAGGCAAAAGAAAGTGTTTTCCAGTTTTTCATGTCCATTCTGATTTGGTAGCCGAATATGCACTAAACAACCGAAAATCAAACGAGAATACGGAAGCCTTCATCTGAAACGGATGAATCCAAATTTCAACTTGATTTTGGATTAATTTTGAACATGCGCATTATTCTTCTTTCCCTTGTCATCCTATTGAGCGCATTCCATTGGAATGTACTAAGTGCACAACTCGTAGTTTCTGAAGCTTCTGCAAACGATGGGTGGACACTTGAAGATGGGTCAACGCACGATTGGATTGAATTGCGGAATGATGGGGCAGCATCTGTGAATCTCCAGGGGCATCGCATCAACGATTCGTTTGATTTCGAAGGAGCTTGGGAGTTGCCTGCTCTGGAATTACACTGTCTCTTATACACATCTCCGAGCCCACGAGACCAGAGAGGATCTCG
>CAXDQP010000162.1:0-5249 GCA_963991335.1 uncultured Flavobacteriales bacterium | reverse complement strand
GAGATCTACTCTAGATCGCTCGTCGGCAGCGTCAGATGTGTACAAGAGACAGGAATAATCGAAAGTGATAATGTCCGTGAAGTAGTCGTGCGATAAATGTTCCTTATTCATTTGCAACAAATAGTTGTCCGAACAAAAAACAACCGAGAGCGCACCAGGTTCTTTGCCGTATTGCGTTGTGAGCGTATATACCCAGGCGCGAATGGCTCGGCGTTTGGGACACCGGAAGCCGTGATCGGCATTGTGAAAGGTTAATGCCAAAAGAACAGGTGCTATGCAGCGTTGAACACGCCCTCAAACAAGAGCTCCACTTCTCGGCCTTCGTCTTCGAAAGAACATTGGTCGGACAGTTGGCGCATTAAAAAGACACCACGTCCATTGGGCTTCTCAAGGTTTTCAGGCGAAGTGGGGTCAGGTACGTTTTCGAAATCAAATCCCGCTCCTTGGTCGGTGATCTTGAAATACAAGTTTCGCTGTTGAATTTCGTATTCAACGTACACTTCTTTTTCCGTGTCCAATCGATTTCCATGGACGATGGCGTTGTTCACAGCCTCCGTCATGGCAATCAAGACATCGCCATAGCAATCGTCGTTGAAGGCGTAATTGTCTCGAATTTCATCAATCAACCGCTCAATGATGGCGATGTTTTCCGGTTGTGAAGCGAATTGAAGCTTGTGCATCGTTTGAATCATGATTCCTAATCTTGAGCCCGGCTCATTGCGAGTCCGGCTTCGTGAGGTCCAAATTATTGAAATAATCGTTGACTCGGTCACGGTAATACGGATCCAATTCAAGGGGAATTGTTCGTAACCATTCAATTTCTTGGCTCTTTTGTTTGAGGTATTCTTCGAGTGCAGGGGGCTCTGTTGCTAGGTCTTGCTGCCCAACCTTTGACTTTCGTTTGTTGTCCTCTCCCCTTACCAATTCGGCATTTTCGGCTTCCAGTAAGCGGACCATCAATTCTTGTTGACTCTCTAACGTTACAATGGAAACGTCACGATTGACCAAATCCCTCTCCAGTTCTTCCATTTCTTTCGCGATGTCCCCCATTTGTTTGCCATCCCCCGAACCATCTGCGTTGAGCTCCTGTGCTTTTTTCTGAGCCATCTGACGCAAAGCGGCCTGTTGCGCTGCCATTTGTGCAATTTCTTTGCTCATCTGGCGCTGATCTTTCCCGGATTTTCCGGCGGTGGCCCCCTTTCCCATCGCCTCTTTCATTTTCTCCAACTTCTCCCCCAATGACTGCTGCATCTTTTTCATGTCTCCTGCGCTAGGAGAAGGCTTTGGTTTTCCGTTTCCTCCGGGCTTCTCGCAGTTCCCCATGCCTGGCTTGGATTCTGACATGGACTGCTGCATTTGCTGCAGTGCATCATCGAGCATCAGAGCCAAGTTGTTAAAACTGGTCATTACATATTGCTGATTTTCGGTTATCTCCGGGGTTTTCCGGTCGCCAAATCCCGCCAGCGCTTTAGTCATGTGGTGGTTGATCAATCCAATTTCCCGGTTGACCGCTGGAGCCAATTGAGGGATACGAAGGCTCAGGGCGAACAACGAATCCTCGACCATTTGAGCATCGTCCTTGAGCTTACGTTGGGTTTGTCCATTGGTGATATACAGCGGGTCATCCTCATTGATTTGGTTCAACGAAGCCATGACATCTTCTTCGTCGAATGACAGTTGGATGATGTTCTCCAGCAATGCCCGTAACGCGTCCATGTCCTCTTCCATCGATTCTTCAGCAGATTGCTGCATCATGGTTTCCATTTGCTCCGCCATTTGCTTCATCTCATCTGCCGCATCTTGCTGGTTTTCGCTTGCTTTTTTGTTTTTGTCCTGTTTGAGCTGCTCAGAACTGTCGTTCATCTTTTCCTCGATGGATTCGTTTTCATCGGATCGCTCCATCACGGGATTTGGGTTTTCCAACTCTTCGTTGGCTTTGTCCAGTTCGGCCATTCGTTCTTGTAGCGCCTGATTTTCTTGATTCAGGGAATCTTGTTGGGCCGAAAGGCTGTCATTCGGCGATGATTCATTGGCCGTTTCTTCTGCCAAAGCCTCTTGTTTTTCTGCAAGTTCCTTCAGGTCGTCGAGGGCTTCTTCCAAATTGACTTCGTATTCCAACTGTTTGAACTGCTCCAACGCCCGATCGAGCTCTTTTTCCAGGGATTCCTGATCGACTTCCATGGATTCCAATTGCTCCTGCATCTCCTCCATCATTTCCGGGTCCATCTGCTCCATGAGCTTCTGCATCTCGTCGTACATCGCCTTCAGCTCATCGTTCATAACCTGCTCCATCAATTCTTGCAGCTGCTCTTGTTTTTCAATGATGCGCTCTTCTTCTGGCGAAAACTCATTGGCACGTTCGTCTTTTTCTTTGTTTGCTTTTTGCAACTCTTCCAGGGCGGACTTGAGGGATTCTTGACGCTTCATGAGCTCTTCCAAAGCGCGCTCATCCTTCCAGTCGAGTTCGTCGTCCTCGCCGAGTTGTCGCCGCATTTCCGCCATCTCTTTTCGCAGTGCTTCGGCCTCTTGCCGGGCGGCGCTCATGCGGGTGGCGATGTCTTCATTGGCTTGTTCCCGTTCGGCGCGGATTTCGTCTTCGGAGGGAGGTGCGAAAGTGTAATTAACGGAACGCGTCATTTTTGGGCCATTGATTTGATCGTTGTCCCAAAGCTCAAACCAATATTCGAGCACGTCCCCTTGCACAACACCAATGTCGCCGAGGTTCCACTCATGAAAAAAGCGATCGGACTTGCCAGAAGGTGTTTCAAGTCGCGTTCGAGAGACAATTCCAGCCACGGGCTTTGCGCTTTCAGAGGCGAAAAGTTCTTCTGTGCGAGGGGCCAACTCGAGCCACTGGTAGGCAAAGCTCAATTTACTGAAACCATAGTCATCCATGGTTTCACCGGTGAAATATCGCCGTTTCACTTGGGAAGAATCAATGGATTCAGTGGCCTTGATGCGCGGAGCCAAATCTGCGTATGCTTGGATGTTATACCGGATGGAGTCGACCGTTCCAACCGCGCGGTTCTGGGGAACAACCCAGTAAGTTTCGCTTTTTTGAATTCGTCGATTGGCCGCGAAAGTGCCGGCCGCTCCTGGCGTTGCGCGGATTGATTCGCTTCCAAAATCCAAACGCAAACCCTCGGTGTCTTTGCTTCTAAATTGCCAGCGAATTTCAGTTCCTTCGGGGGCCTTGAGGTTGCCGACGTCTTTTAAGGTTTGAGGGGGCAAACCGGTGTATGCAGGCGGTGTGAGCGTAACCGCGGGGGACAGCAAAACAGGAACAGGAAGCACCTGTATAACAAACTCAGGGGACCGCACCCCCATGGCCACCAAAGCAAACGCAATGTCTTCCCGGACGATTGGGAACGTGTGGCTGTATACACCACTCGAAGAACGCTCCATCCGAAACCGCTGTCCATTGCTTTCGAGCACAACGGCGCTCGGCACCTCTTCCCCGATTGTTTTGGCGTTGACAGTAAATTCTTGCGCAGCAGGAACATCCAGGCGTTGATTGAGAATCTCAAAAGCAAAGGGCGGGGGCGGAATGAAGTCCTGGCGATGCGCCAGAATTCGTTCCGCGGGCTCCTGCACCCACTGGGGTTTCCAGGAGAACAACACAATGACATCCACAACAGGTGGGATGGCATAGCGGATCAACCGCGTGCTTTCTTGCCAATTGCCGGCTTTTTTGAACGGAACCGTGCGAAGGGTTTCTGTGCGCTCATCGATGGATGCGTGCAATAAGGAAAGGTCTGTAGATTCAGAATGTTCGAGCTGACGTTGCAATTGCAGCACATTCAAGAGGCGGTCGCTGATTTCTGGAAAATGGGTTCCAATGATTTTACTGGCCTGCTCATACGAAAGCCCTTTTCTCAAACGGAACAATAACAGGACAGGCCAAAGCACCCATCGAGCAAGTGCCATTGCGCTTCCCCCCGCCAACACCCAGAAAATAACCGTTCTTCCGGCGATGCCAAAGCGGCCGAGATGTTCCAAAAAAAGGAAAATAAGGGTGCTACCTACAATCGCTCCAACGGAGGTCAAAACCCCTCCCATCAGCCGATTCAGGTGGTAAGCCCAAACGAATTCATCCAATTTCTTGATGAGTGAACTGCTTCTTTCCATGCCTCACGAAGGTACGAAACCAAACAGCGCAATGGTGACGCGTTCAGAATCGTCCGATATCATCGTATTTTTGGCCTCCCTCACCGGTTAAATCAGGTTCACATGTCCAATTTTTACAGCGTTTCAATTGCACTTTTTGCAACACTTTTGACAGTCCAAACAGTGGACGCTCAAATCGTCATCAATGAGTTGGATCCATCAGGCCCTGGCATCGATGACATGGAATTTGTTGAGCTGTATGGGGTTCCCGGTGTCGACCTCTCAGGCATCACCGTTGTCATTTACAACGGGTCTAACGCCTTATCCAACAACGCGTTTGATTTGACGGGCTATGCCTTGGACGAGGATGGATTTTTTCTCATCGGCGGGCCCAACCTAATCGAAGCAGATTTTACGGTGAATCAAACCAATTGGTTGCAAGTGGGCCAAGAGGCAGTGGCGCTTTATGACGCATCCGGAGCAGATTTTCCCAACGGCACACCTGTCACCAACGAAGACTTATTGGATGCGATTGTCTATGGCAACAACCAACCCCCAGCATCCGGACTGATTGACGTGTTGACACCTTCCGCAACTCAATTGAACGAAAGTGCTCAAGGATTGGCGGATTATCAAAGCTTGGCTCGCCTGCCCAACGGAGGAGACCCATTTGTTTCTTCCGATTACATTCTGCAATCACCAACCCCAGGTTACTCGAATGTATTGCAATGCGATGGGGGCCAGATTCAATTGCAGAACACAGCGAACGAAAATGTTTGCACGGATGATTCTGAGCTGGTGTTGGTTCAATTCAATCATACCACGGATGTTCCTGAAGCTGATTTTACGCTGGTAGTGGCAGACGCGTTGTCGGGATTGATTCTGGTTTCATTTGAGGGAACTGCGGCCAATTTGTCAGGATTGGGAGACCAAGCCTTGGAAGTCACAGGTGTTTCACACAATGCGCCGCTTGCTCCAGAAACATTGGCTGCGGGCCAACCGGTGTCTGGAATTACAGGGACCGGGTGCTTTTCATCGACCATCAATTCCGTGAGCATTCAAGGAGAAGCATGCAGCCCACCCGCATGCGACGGAGGGGCTGTAACCGATGCTGCGGGCACACACTCTGCCGTCGGATGCAG
>CAXDQP010000161.1:0-5251 GCA_963991335.1 uncultured Flavobacteriales bacterium | reverse complement strand
CGGCAACCCGCCCAACCAATACCCGCTTCCATGCTTGCGAAGGCCCTTGCCGTTTGCCCCCAAGAAGTCATTTTATTCGGCGGCGATATTCGGACCAACATTGCCTACGGTCGATTTGATGCAACAGACACCGAAATCGAAGAAGCTGCCCGCAAAGCGAACGCCTACGATTTCATCCAATCCTTCCCGGAAGGATTGGACACCTTGGTGGGAGAACGAGGGGTGCAATTGTCCGGGGGCCAGCGCCAGCGGATTGCGATCGCCCGTGCCATCTTGCGCGATCCCGATTTATTGATTTTGGATGAGGCAACCAGCGCCCTGGATGCTTCGAGCGAAAAAGAAGTGCAAATGGCTTTGGACACCTTGATGAAAGGCCGAAGCAGCCTAATCATCGCTCACCGACTGAGCACCATCAAGAGTGCGGACAAAATCGCTGTTCTTTCCAACGGTTCCATCGTAGAGTTGGGGCAGCATGAGGCCCTCCTCGCCCAAAAAGGACCTTACCATGCATTGGTCAAGAATCAGGATGTGGGGCAATCTTGATGCTTTCAACCAAAGGTCGTATTTTTAGATTTGAATAATAGGAACATGAAAAAGGCATTGGTTACGGGGATAACAGGACAGGATGGGGCGTACTTGACCGAGCTGCTGTTGGGCAAAGGGTACGAGGTGCACGGGGTCAAGCGACGATCGTCGCTCTTGAACACCGACCGCATCGATCATTTGTACCAAGATCCGCACGAAAAAAACCTTCGGCTCAAACTCCACTACGGGGACCTTACGGATTCCACCAACCTCATCCGCATCATCCAGGAAGTAAAACCGGATGAGATTTACAACCTCGCAGCGATGAGTCATGTGAAGGTCAGCTTCGATACTCCCGAATACACGGCAAATGCCGATGGGATTGGCACGCTGCGCATTTTGGAAGCCATCCGCATCTTGAACCTCGAAAAAGAATGCCGCTTTTATCAGGCCTCCACCTCGGAACTGTATGGATTGGTTCAAGAGACTCCACAAAGCGAGAACACTCCGTTTTACCCCCGAAGCCCCTATGGTGTCGCGAAACTCTACGGTTTTTGGATTGTAAAAAATTACAGAGAGTCATACGGAATGCACGCCTCCAATGGCATCCTTTTCAATCATGAGAGCCCATTGCGGGGGGAGACTTTCGTAACGCGAAAAATCACCCGCGCCGTGGCACAAATCCACCTCGGGCTCTTGGACCAAATGTATTTGGGCAACCTCGACGCTCAGCGCGATTGGGGACACGCCAAAGATTACGTGGAAGGCATGTGGCGCATGCTCCAACAAGACGAGCCGGACGATTATGTTTTGGCCACTGGACGCACCGTGACCATACGTGAATTTGTAAACATGTCTTTTGCCGAAGTAGGACGAGAACTGGATTGGCAAGGTTCAGGAGTGAATGAAAAAGGCCTCTGCAAAAAAACCGGCGAGGTATTGGTCAGTGTCGACCCCCGCTATTTTCGCCCTGCTGAAGTGGAATTGTTGGTCGGCGATGCCTCCAAGGCGAAGAGAGTGCTGGGATGGGAGCCTACTTCAACGCTCGAGCAACTGTGCAGCGAAATGGTCAAAAGCGACATTGAATTGTTTCAGCGAAGCAAACTACTCAAGGACGGCGGACACGAAGTGTTCAATCAATACGAGTGATTTCAACTCATTTTGAATGGAGTCCTTGGACGATTCTCAGATAGGCCTCTGCCTGATGGGATCTGAAATAACTTGACAGCTTCGCCTCGCGATCTTCTTCGTCAAGATCGAAATCCATTCGTTTGACTTCTTCCCCCAATATGGCAGGAAATGACCCCACATCCTTCCTGTTGAATAGCCTGCCCGAATCAGTCTCATGAAGGATCCGATGCACATCTGACTCTTCTTCACCTAAGTAGAAGATGCTCTGTGATGCGCTGAGGTATTCAAATAGCTTTCCAGGAATATGGCCTGAATTATACTGCTTTGGCCCAGCCAAAAACAAACCATCGGCAGCTTGCTGGATGCCAGGGATTTCCTCCATTGACCGATTCCCGTGAAAGTGCATGAAAGAAAACGTTCGCTCAAGACGCTGCTGGTAATGCGGAGGAATTGACCCATAGAAGTCAAATTGGATCAAACGAACACCAGGGGACGCATTGTGCGAAGCAACTGATTCCAAGAACGGTTCAATCTCATAAATATCAGTGAGCATACCCGTGTAGACTACACGGAAAACTTGCTCCAAGTCTGGCGCTTTTGGAGACGAAATTTTACCGTCAATTCCATTGGGAATCACATGAAAGTCCTCGAGATTCCGATGCGAGACTTTTCCATGCAAAAGCGATTGAAACCCCCAACTCACCGTTGTGACCGCATTCGCCTTATCCAAGACACATCGCTCGAGGTGGCGATCGATATTTCGAGAGACCAAGGAATGCCCCAACTGCTCATAATAAAATATATCTGTCCACGGATCCCGAAAGTCTGCGACCCACTTCACGTTCCTCCTTTGCGCCACATGCTTGCCAATCAACTGCACTGAGTGTGGAGGACTCGATGTGATAATCGTATCAATCCCGCATGAATCGATGATTTCCAAAGCCTTCTTCACTGCCTTATTATTCCAAGTCCTCCTTGGGTCAGGGATGAATAGGTTACTTCTGAGTCTCGTGAGCAAGTTGGCCCCTTTCTGCCCTTCGGTGTTCAGCGAAAACCCCTGAGGCGGTATATGCTTTTTGAAGAGCTTCTTCGTGAGTTGAAATGGATTCCAAGCACGAATTCTGTGGACAGAAATTCTCGAGTCGACTGAATCCAGTAACCCCATGTCAATCGAGTGGTATTCCGCGGAGGATTCTTCCAGCGTCAAGACATGCACTTCAGCATTCAAACCCGCAAACTGATTGGAGAGAGAAAGCCATCTTTTCACCGCGATACCACCAGCAGGAGGCCAGTAATAGGTAATGATGAGGATTTTGGGGGGCTTTACCATTCCAGCAAGTATACCTGAATTACTCCAACGTTGGGCTTTGGCTCCACGCTCCACTCAAGCGCAGCAATTCCACATCGGCCATTTGCCAGGCATTCAAGGCTTGAATCTGCTGTTGCTCAGCATTCATTTGTTGGATTTGAAATTCGCGAAAATCCAACGAGTTGATGGCTCCCGTTGCCAATCGTTCTGAAGCAATCTCAAGAACGCGTCCGCAATTTAAAGTGAGCTGCTCACTCACGGCATACGCTGCAGATGAAGCGGTCCAACGGGACCAAGCATCGGCAAGCAACCTCTCCACTTCTCGGTACTCGTCCAACGCCTGATTCTCAGCCATCGCAACTTGGATTTTCGCTTGCTGGATCGCCCTGCGCGTGGCGCCTCCATTGAATAGATTGAAATTGAGGGAGATGTTTGTAGCTATGTTGACCGTGCGGCCGTCCGCCGACAAATCACCCGCACTGAATCGGCTGGCTTGATCATTTTGACTCGCACTGAGCAAAAGAGTCGGACTCATACGAGCTTGCGCTTGCTGGACCCCTGTTCGGGCAATCTCCTGAGAAATCAAGGCATTTTGAATGGCCGTTGCGTTTGACAGTGCCCTTTGCTTGATTTGGTCAATGTTCTCAATGTTCTCTGGGGCCATCAATGGCGATGAAAATGTCCAGGAACTGGAGGTCGCATCACCCATGAGGCGATTCAGTGAAAGCACCGCCTGACGCACGCTGATGCCTTGTTGCATCCAGGCCAAACTATCCGACAACAAAGCATTCTCAAATTGCAGCCGATCAAACATCGTTGATGCTCCCGAGGCCCGTCGTGCATCAATCCACATCAAGCGATCGCGGGACATTTCCATGGATGACGCGAGCACATCCCTCACCGCACGTTGCACCAAGACCGAATTGTAAGCTAGGATGGTCGCTGCAATTGTTTGTTCAATCACCAGATTCACCTGCCCTTCTGCTTGTTCCTCGATGCGCTCCAATGCCCGCTTGTTAGCAAACATTCCCATGCCGTCAAAAAGCACCCAGTTCAGTTGACCCGCCACATTCACCGATTCACTTTCAATTCTTTCCTGGAGGAAAGACGTCGGATTTTTTGACTGAACACTGATTGCCCTCCCACCCGTCGCAGAAACACCCAATGACGGTAACGCACCAGCCGCTCCCCCGGCATTCCCAATGGCAGCGACTTCTGCTTGTTGTTGAGCAAGTCGGATCCCCAAATTGTTCTGGAGCGAATGGGCTACAGCATCCTCCAAACTCAACGTCTGTTGAGCTTGCACTGCTGTAGCGCTCATCAAAAACACGATGCAGATTCGCTGCAACCGCCGCAAAAATGTGACCGATCGTTTAGGTATGTTTGCTCTCATTCTTCGAAAGATTGTTCTTCCCTATTCGCCGGTTCTCCAGCCTCCATAGATGGCCAATCACCCCGCTTGATCCACACCCAACTGCGGTGCAACGGATTGATCCATTGCAGGTAAATTGGAAGTAAGACGAGAATGATGACGGTCACAAACAGAAGACCAAACGCCACTGCGATGGCCATGGGAATTAGAAATTGCGCCTGAAAACTTTTGTTGAGCATCAAAGGTGCCAGGCCCGCAACCGTCGTAATTGAAGTCAATACAATGGGCCTGAATCGGCTCATCCCTGACTGCCACGAGGCCTTTTTGACGTGCATCCCATTCTTCAAATTCACGTTGAAGACCGCAACAAAAACGAGCGCGTCATTGACCAAAATTCCGATCAACGCAATCATACCGAGGATGGAGAAAAGACTGATTTGTGCGCCCAGAATCCAGTGCCCCAAGCTCACACCGATGAATCCAAATGGGATCAGGCCAAAAACGGCCAAACCTTGCAATGGCGATCGAAAAGCAAGGATGATGATGAACAACATGAGCGCAAAAATCAAGGGCATGACCCGCTGAATGCTTTCCTGCGACTTGATGACTTCCCGGTTTTGACCCTCATAGCTCGGCGTAATGCTCGGGTAGCGCTGTAAAATTGCCGGCAATACATCGGCTTTGATGGCCGCATTGGCATCCGAAGCACTGACTTCTGGGCCGGAAAGATCAGCGGATACCTGAACCTCCCGCTGACCGTAGAGTCGGTTGATGGCACTGATTCCACGCCCCACTTGTACCTCCGCGATTTCGGCGAGTGGTATTCGGTTCCCTGCGATGGAAAGCACTCGAAAAGCCTGCAAATCACCCAGCGATTGGCGGTCCCGTTCATCCAATCTCACCCACACCCGGAC
>CAXDQP010000160.1:0-5269 GCA_963991335.1 uncultured Flavobacteriales bacterium | reverse complement strand
CACGGGTATGGTAACCTTGGGTCATACCCAAAATTTTTCTGAATTTGAATTGCACGCCCGCGCGATCTTGGGTTTGCCGGTGCAGGCGATCGAGCACCAACGGAATGGCGCCAGTGCGGTAGTGCTTGCGCCTGCAGATGCGCAGCCAAATGAGCAGGCTCGGCAGCCACATTTCACGGGCCTTTCCGCAGCTGCGGCCATCACCGGTGCAGATTTTCGCATTTTCGGTAAGCCATCCATTCGACCTTACCGACGCATGGCAGTTGCTCTGGCCTTTGACGAAAAGGACTGTGATGTCATGGAATTGGTGGCCAAGGCCAAGGAGGTGGCGGCAATGATTCAAGTCAAAGGGTGATGGGCACTATTCAATCTTTTTTTTACGTTCGCGCCTTTCCTACAACGGATTTGAATTTACCAGCAAATGCGACCTGCAGAGCATTCCGTGATTCAAGGCAAACATTCTGCGGATGCTTCTGTTTTTAACGGCATGAAGGACATGAGTGGAAAGCCACAGCCAGTGCCCCAAATCCAGCTGCTACGTGAGGCTCAGGGTTTTCTTGAGTCCATGGCGTCTGACAAGAATGCGCATCAAGCGTTGGACAGAGCCGGAGGCTTGGAGCCCCGCCTTCGTGCAATTTCCGACGAAATTGAGCAATCCGGGACCTACACGCATACCGCAGAGGAGCTCCAATTCGGTGCCCGTCTGGCGTGGCGCAACAGCAACCGATGCATTGGTCGCCACCTTTGGCGCTCCCTTGAAGTGCGCGATTTGCGCACATTGCACACCGAAGATGATGCCACAGATGCCATCACAGGTGCGCTGAAAAGGCACCTCAAGGATGCCTTCAATGGCGGCCGCATCAAAAGCATCATCAGTGTTTTCGCTCCGCGCCGCTCGGAGGGTTCGGATGCCGTTCGCATTGCCAATCACCAATTGACGCGGTACGCGGGATTTCGATTGGACGATGGCCGTGTGCTTGGTGATCCGGATTCCCTTGCATTGACCGATGCGTGCTTGGCGCAAGGATGGAAGCCCTCGGCTCAAACTCCATTTACCCCGCTGCCTTGGCAATTCATCCTTGAAGGCCAACGAACGCCGATTCAAGAAGTATTCAAAGAACACCCCGACTTGTTTCAAGAAGTGCATTTGACGCATCCCGAAATACCCGGTTTTGCGGCATTGAACTTGAAGTGGTACGCCGTGCCGTTACTGGCCGATATGGCCATGAAGATTGGGGGCATTGTTTATCCTTTTGCGCCGTTCAATGGTTATTACATGGGAACCGAGATTGGTGCGCGCAACCTCGCGGATAAGCACCGTTACATCGTTTTGCCAAGTGTCGCTTCTGTGATGGGGCTTGATGTATCATCCAGCCGTACGTTGTGGAGAGACCGGGCGTTGGTGGAGCTGAACCGTGCCGTTTTGCATAGTTTTGATCAAGCCGGGGTTACCGTTGGCGATCACCATGCCTTGGGCGAGCAATTTGAAGCATTTTGCAAGGCGGAAGAGCGCAAAGACAGGGATGTTAAAGGGGATTGGTCTTGGCTTTCGCCTCCAATTTCGGCATCGCAGACCCCACAATTCCACCGCGAGTTTGACAACGAAGTGGTCCAGCACACCAACTTCTTCTACCAGCATTCGAATCCCAAACCCACGGAAAAAAGCAGCGGTTGCCCATTTCATTTGTAGTTTTGAATGCGCCCATTTCCACCAACTGCTTCCATTTCATGCTCATTGTACTTGCTGCTTTAGCCGCCGTTCTTGCTGGCGTCGCGTGTTTTCTCTTACTCAGTATGCGCAATAAGCTCGGAGGTGGCGAAGGCCATTCGGATGAGAATTTAAAGGCTTTGTCCGAATCGATGCGGGATGAATTTGCGCGAAATCGAAAGGAATCAGCGGAGCAGGCTCAAGCGCAACGGGAAGAACAGCGAAAACTTCAGGAGGCTTTTGAAAAAAAGATGGAAGAGAATTCCAAAGAGCAATCTGCCACCTTGCGCCTCCAGTTTGGTGATTTGGTGAAACAACTGGAGTCGCAGAACAAACAATCCTTGGAGGCGCTCAAAGACGTGAGGGGTGCGGTTGAAAAACAGCTGAAAGACATCCGAGAGGACAATGGAAAGCGCTTGGAAGAAATGCGCAAGACGGTCGACGAAAAGCTGCAAGACACACTCGAGAAACGCTTGGGCGAAAGTTTCAAAATCGTCAGTGAGCGGCTAGAACTGGTGCACAAAGGACTCGGGGAAATGCAAAACCTGGCGAGCGGGGTGGGTGATTTGAAAAAGGTCCTGACCAATGTGAAAACCAAAGGGATTCTTGGGGAGTATCAATTGGCAAACATCATCGAACAGCTTTTGCCTTTGGAGCAGTACGAGGAAAACATCGCCACACGCCCGGGCAGCAGTGAGCGTGTGGAGTTTGCCATTCGTATGCCAGGCAATTCAGACGTTGTTAGCGTCTGGCTGCCCATCGATTCCAAGTTTCCGTTGCAGGGATTTGTAAACTTGTTGGTTGCCCGTGAGGCTGGAGATTTGGAAGGGATTGCCGCAGCAGAGAAGGCCCTGACATCGACCATTGAGAAGTTCGCGAAGGACATTTCAGAGAAGTACATTGAATCGCCGCATACAACAGATTTCGGCATCATGTTCTTGCCCATCGAGAGCCTGTACGCTGAGGTCCTACGACATCCTGGGTTGTTTGAAACGCTGCAGCGCAAGCACCGCATCACCATCACGGGACCGACCACGATGTCTGCGCTTCTCAACAGTTTGCAAATGGGTTTCCGGACGTTGGCTGTGACCAAACGAAGCAGCGAAGTTTGGAAAATTTTGGAAGCAGTGAAGACCGAGTTTGGTAAGTTTTCAAGCAAACTGGAGCTCGTCGACAAGCAGCTATCCACCGCCAAACGCTCGCTGGAAGACTTGCGCAATACCCGCACCAACGTCATGGAGAGTAAGCTCCGCAAGGTGGGGACGCTGGATCACGATGAGAGTGATCGACTGTTGGACTTGCCCTCAGAAGAGGATCCCGCCGGTTCGCCGGAATGAGGGTTAAAGAATTGAAGCGGGCACCATTCCCCTCGTCCACGTTTTGAGGCGTTTCCAAGCAGTTGCTTCTGAATCAGGATTGAAGCGTGCAGTCGTCTGCCACGCGTTCGCTGGCGAAAGTTCCTCGACCATCAATGCCTCTACCTGAAGCGCCATCGCTGCTGAGGTCATGATGGCAATGCATTCCGTGTTGAGATTGGCACTTCTCGGATCCAAATTGAAGGTGCCGATCACCGTTGTGCGGTGGTCGACCACCATGGATTTTGCGTGCAGTCCAAACGTCGGCATATAGTCGAGTTCTTTTTGTTTTTCAGCGGTAATCAATCGTTTTCGAATCGCGGCATCCGGCCGGTATTCATACACGTGCACGCCAGCTGCAAGCAATTCGGAGCGGATGCGCTGGTAACCATTGAAAGCTTCCAGGTTGTCGGTGGAGCTTAAGCTGTTCGTGAGGATTGTGACGTCTACGCCCCGCTCCACTGCTGCCTGAAACAAGTCCAGGCCCATTTCTGTGAGCACGAGGTATGGGCTTTGGATCATTACGGATTCCTTCGCTTGCTGCACCAACTGCAGAAGCGCATCCGTGCTCTTGCCTCCACCTGTAAAGCCTGGAGATTCATTTTTTCCAGGCACATCGGAGACAAAGGAAAACTCCTCCACTGCATGCAGTTTTCCTGCGGCTTGCAGCCGTGGAATGGCTTCCGGTATGCCGTTGATGAGTGCTCGAATTTCGGGCCAGAAATTTTCGGTATCGCAAGCGTAAGCATGGATGCGTCGGTACAATTCATCGTTGCCCTGGGAATCCGATTCGTCGTGGCCAGTGATGGTCATCGCCAATGGGTGCTCCCAAAATGAATCGAATGATTGTTGGATGCTGTCCGCACCTACTCCAATGAGCATCACATCGCGATCCCGAAAATTGTATTCTTGGTCGTAATCGAAATATTCATCAGCAATGTTGCGTCCACCCGTAATGGCGACGCTTCCGTCTGCAATGAATGTTTTGTTGTGCATTCGCTGATTGAATCCCTTGAAATCAGTCGCGGCATGGAGGGCTTGCTGAAACCCATTTTTACCGGGATTGGCGTTGTAAATCCGGATTTCGAGATTGGGGTGAGCATTCAATGCAAGAACATCGGATTCCGCCACATCGAGCATGATATCGTCCACAAGCATTCGGATTTTTACACCTCGATCCGCAGCACGTAAGAGGTAGTCGAGCGCAATGATACCGACGTTGTCCAAGGAGAAAATAAAGTACTGAATGTCAATTGTTTTCTGGCTGTTTTGGCTCAGCCAAGCCCGGGTGAAAATCGCTTCTTCCCCTTCTTCCAGCACGTAGGCGTAGGTTTTGGTAGAATCGGTGATTCCCGCAGCAGCTGCCTGATCAGCTATCGAAGAAGATGGTCTCGATTCGATGGAGGGGCACGGAGTTGTGGTAGCAGCATATCCAGCCAATTCGTTCGTGAGTTCGCCTGGAGAACAGCAGACGAAAATGAGGGGGGCAAAAAGGCAAATTAGAGGGAGGATCTGGCGCATTGGGCCAAGGTAGACTGGATAGTGTTTCTTTTCTCGCGTGTACATTTGTCCCATGATCAAAGTGCGGCGGTTTGCGAAAGGGGAGATATTGCAGGAGGCGGGACAGCAGCGCTTGAGTGTTTATAGCGTCCACAAAGGATTGTTGCGATCGTATTTCAGAGATACCAACGGTAAGATTCATAATTTCATGTTCGCCTCAGAGGGCTGGATATGTGGCGATTTGGAGGCAATCGGTTTAGATATCGAGTGTACGTTGACGATTGAAGCCATCGAGGACTGTGAGGTCGAGGTGTTGCCGCCAATGTTTCCTTCTCAGAACAATCCTCAGGAGGAGTTCGAAAAGATGTTTCGCCGAGCAGGGACATTGCAGCGCAGGGTTTTGATGATGATGAGTACGTCAGCATTGGAACGTTATGAGCATTTTTTGGAGTTGTATCCAGACCTCTCTTCGCGTTTGTCGCAGCGTCACATTGCGTCTTATTTGGGCATCACTCCGCAGGCGCTGAGTAAGTTGAGAGCCCAGCGGGTGGGAAAGTTTTATGGAAGTTAATGCAGGCGAACGCGAGAGGAAAAGAGATGGGGGAGATTTAGGCCCCATAAACTTTTCAATTCATGAAACATTATTCATTCGCGCTGGCAACAGCAATGTTTTTATCCCAGTCCCTATTCTCGCTCGCTCAAAACG
>CAXDQP010000159.1:0-5278 GCA_963991335.1 uncultured Flavobacteriales bacterium | reverse complement strand
TTTTCGCGCACACTGCCATTGAAAAGGAATGGCTGTTGGCTGAGGTAGCCGATATTGGCGAGCCAGTCTTTCAATGGAATGTCTGTGTGTAACTCCTTGAGTTCGTCGGTTTCTGCACCGATTTTTATCGTTCCAGCCTGTTTAGGCTGAAGCCCTAAAATCGTGTTGACAAGTGTGCTTTTGCCAGAACCAGAGGGACCAACGATGGCGTGAATGAGGGCTGGCTGAAATGTACAGTCCACATTCGATAGCACGGGTTCATCGAGTGTCTCGTAACCAATTTTGAGGTCTTCAATTTTGATAACTGCATTTGAGAAGAGTGCTTTGTGCTTTGTGCTAGGGACATGAGCTGGATTCTCAGGATTCTCGGCATTTTGTTTCCAATCGTTTATTCCGGTCTCAATGATGTTGAGAATATGATAGTTGGAACGCATTCCCATGATGTGCGTATTCAATCGATTCATGGATGGCATAACCCGATAGGCGCTCAATGCCATGATGACAAGCAGTTGCATAGACTCTTCAGTCTTTTCGTCAGCTACCTGGGTGTAGATGATGGTGAATGCGACTGCGAATACTGCGAGTACTTCATAGAGTTTAGCAGGTGCCATCTTTAAAATCTGTGAATTGCTGTTGATGCGATACAGCAGCCAAGTTTTCTTCAGGTATCCATTTTTGATTGCGTTGGAAGCTCGAAAACTCATCACTTCCAAAAACCCGCTCACCGCATTGGTTATGAGTGTGTTCACGGACGGTCCAATCTCATTTTTGATTAGGCTATAATTATTGAGTCTATTTTTTGTTGTTGTTCGGATGAAAACAGCACCAATACCCAAAAGGAAAGCCACACTCAATAAAACCAAGGGTTCGTATGCAATCAAGCCAAAGGCAATCATGCCCAAAATGAAACATTCATTGAGAAAACGGATGTTCCCAACCACAAAAGAATTCGCTATGGCAAGAGGCCAGCCATTAATCTCAGTAAGAACGCGACCTGACTCTGTCGAACGCATTCGCTCCAGGCTTTGTGAGAAATTGTATTGCCACATGAGGCCAGATAGACGATGTCCCATCGCGAATGAGAATCGCGTCTGGTATAAATTGAGTGTCAATGCAATGATCGCTTTTGCAAAAAACGCCATGATGAGCAAAACAGCCGAAGCGATGATAAAGGTTTTTTCAGTCCGAATGCCAATAAGCGAGAACGTGTCAAATGCGATTTTTAAGTATTCGTTTTCTTGAATCATCTCCGGACTAGATACCATTGCTATGACAGGCAATATGGTGGCTAATCCGAGGAGTTCAATAAAGCTACTGAGCACGATTCCGATTGCGATGAGTACAGACTTCTGTTTCTCTTTGCGAGACATCAGGTGCAAAACCCTGCCCATGATACCCAAAACATTGAACGCAGGGTAGTCTTCATGCCGATACCTTTTGCTCTTTGACTGTGGTGTTCTCTGCTCCGTTTTCTTCTTTTGCTCCGCTTCTGGCATGCCCGTTTCTTTCAGTTACAATTTACAAAACATTGAGCACATCTGTAAACTATAGCTCATGAGTTGTGCAGTTGGGGTGGTGCTTCGATCTAGGATGCCTCTGCCCCGGTTAATTTCAATTGGATACCCGGCAGCTTTTGTGCGATCAGCGGATCGTGCGTCACCAACAAAATGGTGGTGCCACGCTGAGCCTCCTCCTGCAACAATTCGAGTACGGCATCTCGCATCGCGGGGTCGAGGCTGCTGGTGGCCTCGTCCAGCATCAGTACGGGCCTTCCCAATTGCAGGGCGCGGATCAAGGCGAGACGCTGCTTTTGGCCGCCGCTGAGGTTGGACCCGCCTTCGTTGAGCTCAAAGTTCAAGGGATCGGAGCCAAGGGTCTCGAGGAGATTCAGGCGCTCCATCAATTGCAACACGCGTTGCTCGTCGAATTGGCCGGTTGCGTCGCCCAGGGTGAGGTTGTCGCGCACCGTGCCATTGAAGAGGAACGGTTGCTGCGCGAGGTAGGCCACGTGCCCCAGCCATTGCTGGGATGATAGATCCCGTCCCAGTTCTTGGCCCGAAATACGGATGCTCCCGGTGTGGGGCGGATGCAATCCCAAGAGTGCGCTCACCAATGTGCTCTTTCCCGATCCCGAAGCTCCGGTGATGGCATGGATTTTACCCGACTCAAATTCTGCATTCACATCGCTCACCACCGGATCGCTCTCGGCATAACGCAGACTTAAGTGTTGAACGTTGATGTGCACAGGGCCGTCGAGCCGTTGATCTGTCTTCATCGCTGGCTCAGCTTGGGAGGTTGAACTCGCCCCAGCGTTTTTCATTGCATCGAGCAAGTGCATCTGGCCGCGCATGGCAATGAGGCGGGAATTGGCTCGGGCCATGGCTGGCATTACCCGGTATGCGCTCAGGCCGAGCAGGGAGAGGGTTTCGAAAAACGACGCATCTGATTCTCCAACAAGCAAGGATGCAATGATGATGCTGCAAAGTGCCGTTACGGCGAGGAGTTCATAGAGCCGAGTGGGGATGATGCCGAGCACCATTTGCCGGCTGTGCACCGCGTACAGTTCTCGCGTGTGGGCCAGGTAATTTTGTTGCACTGACCGGACAGCGCGAAAAGTGATGAGTTCCAAAAATCCGCGCACTGCATTTTGTACGAGAGACGAGGAAGTGGGAGCGAGGCGCTGAATGGTCGCGCTATTGCGCGCCAGGCGGCGTTTTGTGATCAAGCGAATCAGCAAGCTGCCCGCACTGATGATGCCGGCGACGCCAAGAAAAATGATGGGATCATAGGCGGTCAACCCGATGGCCAGCAGCACCATCACCACCAATTCGTTGATGAGGAGCTGCCCACCGGTAATGAAAACACGAGCAAACAAAACCGGCCAGCTATTGATTTCGGTGAGTACACGGCCCGACTCCTTCGAGCGCATGCGTTCCAAGGAGTCTGAAAAATGGTGGAGCCATAAGGCGCCACTCAGCCGGTGCGCGATGCGAAAGGCAAATCGCGTTTGCACGTGGTTCAGCCAAATGCCAAAGAGTGTTTTGAATGCGAATGCGCCAATGAGGAGGACGCAAAGCAATGTCAAGAATCGTTTTTCCGAGCCAATGCCATTGGCGTAGGCGATGTCATAGGTAGAACCCAAGATGGCGTTGGAGGTGATCAATTCAGGTTCTACCACCAGGCCTATGACTGGAATCACCGCGGCGAGTCCCAATAAATCCACGAAGCTGTTGACAAATACGGCCAACATCAGCCACAATCCCAATCGTTTTTCACGGCCATCCAAGAGTGCCAGCACCCGACGAAAGATGAATCGAGCCGGCTTCACTTGCCCCGAATCTTTCATGGTTCCAAGATCACAGCAACCCTTCAATGATGGATTCTACCGTTTGGCCTTCGGCCTCGGCCTTGTAGTTGCGGACGATGCGGTGCCGCAAGATCGGCGTTGCCACCGCCTTTACGTCCTCGATGTCGGGGCTGTACTTTCCGTTCAGCGCTGCGTTCACTTTCGCCCCCACCACCAAATACTGCGAAGCCCGCGGTCCCGCACCCCACGAGAGGTAAGCGTTTACCGTTTCGGTGGCGCGCTCACGGCCTGGGCGCGTCTTGCCCACGAGTCCCACCGCGTATTCCAATACATTGTCCGCCACTGGCATGCGGCGGATGAGCTGTTGGAAGTACAAAATTTCTTCTCCCGTGACCACCGGTTTCACCGAAGCCACCGCGTCAGAAGTCGTAGCCTTGACCACGCTCAATTCTTCGGCGTGGGTTGGGTAATCCACCCAGGTGTTGAACATGAATCGGTCGAGTTGCGCTTCTGGAAGCGGGTACGTTCCCTCTAGTTCAATCGGGTTTTGAGTGGCCAGAACGAAAAACGGCGAGGGCAGGGGATATGTCTGGCCCGCCACCGTCACCGAGCGCTCTAGCATCGCTTCGAGCTGTGCGGACTGCGTTTTGGGGGGCGGCCGGGTGATTTCGTCGGCAAGCACGATGTTGGCAAACAAGGGCCCTTTCATGAATTTGAATTGCCGCGATTCATCCAAGATCTCTGAGCCGACGATGTCCGAGGGCATGAGGTCAGGCGTGAACTGCACGCGGTTGAAGCTAAGGCCCAATGCCTGAGCAATGGTGTTCACAAGCAGCGTTTTGGCAAGTCCGGGCACTCCCACCAGCAAGACGTGGCCGCCGGCGAAAATCGCGGTGGTGACCTCTCGAATGACTTGTTCTTGGCCCACGATTACGTTGCCAATTTCGCTGAGGAGTGTTTTGTGTTTGCTGTTCAGGGCCTCCAGGGCCTCTTTGTCCGATCCGTACATGAGCAGGGTCTGATTCTTTCAGTTTGAAGGTGTCCACAATCGGATGCAATGGAGTGCTTCTCGGCAACCCCACAGCATCATGAGGTAAAGATAAACGAAGGATGCGAGTCATTTGACATGTTCATCAAACTCACGCCAAACGCACCATTTATTGCAACGGCGGAAATTTCGAGAACCACCAAGTAAGTAAACGTGCTTTTATTGAAGGTTTTTGCTTTGACACACCTGACGTCTTCTTTGATTTTTCTTCTTTGCTGTCGGACATGAGTCAAAATTACTATCTGTCAATCCAAATTGGCGAATATTTAATTGAATTTTTGAATAGAAATTCGGAGGCCAAAAGCAATGAATAACGTGTTGTTCAGACACGACTCTTTATTTTTTCTTCCACCACTGTACCAGCTTTCGAAGTGGCTTCATGAGGAGCGTCCAAGGGCGAGGTTGAAGTCCGTTGAGTCTCCAGGCCATTCTGTCTTCACGATTGGCTTTCAGTCGATTGGTCCAATTTGCATTGCTTACACCGCCCGTGCGCATCCGCACCAAAACTTCCCCGAGGTAAGCGGTGGAAAGTTGGTGTTTGAATAGCATGCGCAACATCAATTCATAGTCAGCCGCGGATTTTAACGCAAGGTTGAAAGCGCCGTGTACCTCGTACGCGGATTTGCGCAGAAAAAAGGTGGGATGGGGTGGCATCCATCCGTTCAAAAAACCAGTGCGATGGAATTTTCCATCGCGGAAACCGCCACTTTGCCAATTCCGAACCACTTCATCGGCTGCATTTACATAGACCAAGTCACCGTAGAGCGAGTCTGCTGCGGTGGAAAGCAGGGTTTGGGCGACCCGCTGCAAGACATTGTTGTGTGCGTAAAAGTCGTCGGCATTGAGGATTCCAATAAAATCGCCCGTGGCTGCTGCCACTCCCTTGTTCATGGCGTCATAAAGGCCTTGGTCGGGTTCTGAAA
>CAXDQP010000158.1:0-5305 GCA_963991335.1 uncultured Flavobacteriales bacterium | reverse complement strand
CGTCATACGAGTTCCTCTCTGGTCTCGTGGGCTCGGAGATGTGTATTAGAGACAGTCAATGTATTTCATCTGAATCAGACCTACCGCGGTGATGATCCACGGCTCAACATCGGTCCCAAGGGGTTTACGGGTGAGAAATACGGTGGAGCCAGTTATTGGGACACTGAGGCGTATTGCCTTCCTTTCTTTCTCGCAGGGCATGAATCCATGGTGTCTCGCCAATTGCTGATGTATCGCTACAACCATTTGGAACGTGCCATTGAGAATGCCGCCAAACTTGGTTTCTCAAATGGCGCTGCGTTGTATCCAATGGTGACCATGAATGGTGAGGAATGCCATAACGAATGGGAAATCACATTTGAGGAAATTCATCGCAATGGAGCAATGGCCTATGCCATTTGGAACTATGTGAATTATACAGGGGATCGAGATTACCTCTTGAGCAATGGATTTGAAGTGTTGCTGGCCATCGCTCGATTTTGGAGTCAACGCGTTCAGTGGTCATCGGAAAAAGAGGCATACGTCATTCTCGGCGTCACGGGACCGAACGAATACGAAAACAATGTCAATAATAATTGGTACACCAATTATCTCGCTGCTTGGTGTTTGCGTTACACGTTGGAGGTAGCTGCAGAATTGAAAGTAAACCACCCGGTGGAATGGTCTGGTTTAACCAAGCGTTTGGCGTTCGATGAACGTGCCAGTGAACAACATTGGACTTCGATTTCAAAGGGGATGTTCTATCCAAAGCTTGCCAATTCCAAGGTGTTTTTGCAGCAGGATGGATTCATGGACAAAGAGCAATTGGCGGCTGTTGATTTGCATGAAAGCGAACGGCCAATCAATCAGCACTGGAGTTGGGACCGAATCTTGCGTTCGGTATTCATCAAACAGGCCGATGTGCTGCAGGGGCTCTATTTTTTCTGGGATCACTTTTCAGCATCGGAAATTGAAGCGAATTATGCGTTTTACGAGCCCAAAACGTTGCATGAATCCAGCTTGTCTCCTTGCGTGCACGCTGTGCTTGCAGCGCGCTTGAAACGGAAGGATGAGGCTTACGCTCATTACCTTCGGACGGCTCGATTGGATTTGGACGATTACAACAATGAGGTGGACGAAGGCTTGCACATTACATCGATGGCAGGGACTTGGCTTGCCGTGGTAGAGGGATTTGGAGGCTTTCGTGTAATTGACGGTGTTCCTTGTTTTGATGGGATGCTGCCGACTCAGTGGGCAAGCCTATCCTTCAGGATTCAGTTCAGAGGCCGTGAACTTTCTGTGAGCATGGATGCGAAAAACACCACAGTCCATCTTTTGGCAGGGTTGCCATTGGAGATTGAGATAAGAGGCGAACGTCAGCGTTTGACGTCCGCCTCTGTGGATTGAGTCATTCTACTTCTGAAAGGCCCCACATGGAATTGATTGCACCTGGGGTGCCACCCAAAACAAAGGATGCTGCCCAAGAAGCAGCTTCTTCATTCGGTAGGTTGTAATCCATTAATTCGAGTGAAGGTCCATCGCCGTCCGGTTCGGTGATCCAGCCGTCATTGTCTTCGTAGGCGACAGCGACAGCTATTTCATCCATTGGATCCACCAGAGTAACGGTTTCTCCGGTATTATTGAGGCTTCCACCGCTATTCCATTGCCCCATAGGTGTGTGCTCAGGCACCAACATAGCCAGTGAGTCTGCGTTTCTTGCTACCACGAAAAACGCATCAGGACCAATGCTGTCGGTTGACGCGAATAAAAGGGACACGGCATCGGTCAATTTCCATCCTTCAAGTGAGACGGAAAATGAATTGGGGTTGTAAAGTTCTAAAAATTCCCAGTCGCTATCATTGCCTTGTGCGGAATTAGGGTTGTAATGAATCTCGGATACAATGAGGGTTGGAAAAACAGTTGACTCGTCTAGGCAGCTGTCTCCATAGATAACCAGCATGGATAGCAAATCTTGTAAGTTTACGACGTTGTCTTGATTGATGTCAGCTGTGCAACTCGTTTGGGCCGTGGCAATTGCTGCCGATAGGAAGGGGACAAGGGCTCCCAGAAAAATGTTCTTCATTTGCGCTGTTTTTGATTAATACAGGGCAAAAGAATGGAATGATTTATCCACCTGAAGGACAAACTCACATCTGGAACCTTCCGTGTTACATCTGAAGGTCCAAGCTCACAGGGCAGTGATCGGATCCTTCAATGAAACGATGCATTTCAGTCGATTGAACCGAAGGCATGAGTCGTTGACTTGACAGCATGTAATCCAGTCTCCATCCGACGTTTTTCTCACGTGCGCCGCCGCGATAACTCCACCAAGAGTAGGCGACTTCATCCGGATGCAAGTGCCGCCAAGTATCCACAAAGCTCGTGCCCTGCAGTAAGGATGCAAATCCATCAATCTCGTCTTGCGTATAGCCCGGCGTCTTGTTGTAATTCGCAGCAGGTCGCGCAAGGTCGATGGGCTGATGAGCAACGTTCAAATCGCCACAGCAAATAACAGGCTTCGTTGCGTCTAGCTTGTTCAAATATGCTTTAAACGCGACGTCCCACTGCATGCGAAAGGGCAACCGTTTCAATCCTGAAGAGGAATTCGGGGTGTAAACCGTTACGAAGTGGAATTTTTCGAATTCGGCATGCAGCACGCGCCCTTCGGTATCTAACTCTTCAATGCCGAGCCCAGCATTGACTCGTATTGGGGTGATTTTGGATAATATGGCAGTACCCGAATAGCCCTTTTTTACCGCAGAACTTGAAAAGACATGATATTCCTCCAGTCCTTCCAGTCCAAAAAGGGCTTCTCGAACTTGGTCGTCTTGGGCTTTCGTTTCTTGAAATCCAATGACATCAGCACTGAGTTTTTGGATGGAGTCTGTAAAATCTTTTTTTACAATGGCACGAATTCCATTGACATTCCAGGTGGCTAAGCGCATGTTGGGGGAAGTTTATCAAATCGTTGCTGCCACAGCTGAGCAGCTAGCATGAGTTCAGTGAGTGAGGCATAGGTCGTTTTGTCGCCATATTCCATCAAGTGGCTCAAATAGATGGTTTGATCGCTGAATTCGTTGGCTTGCTCCATGTTGATGAAATGTTGTTCATCCGGACATGGCTGAACATGGCAAAGCATGAATTTTTTTTCTTCCGGACAAAACCCGGCAATGAGTGTTCCGTCTAAATCATGGCCCAATTCAAGCACCCAAGGCATGTGCAAGAACCGTCCTTTCCACAAAGGCATGTAGCCCATGCTGAAATAAGGGTAAAACCAATTTTTGAATCGGATGTTGTAGTTGTTAAGTGCTTTTTCCAACGTTGACATGTGCTCGCGCAAATCATAAGCAAAAGTCTCTTTTCGGTTGAAGTTGGCCAGTTTCCCCCAGCGTTTGCTTGGAGTGTAATACTCCATTTCTCCGAGCTCCAGTTTGTAGTCAAAACGTGAGGGCAAATCCAATACATACCCCGGGTAATATAGCTTGCGTCCCGTTTGTTGGCCAAATTCAATTTCCTTCAGCATGGTGTACGTGCCAAGACTGAAGGACTTATAATTGGAGTCATAGACGGCAAGCAACGAAGCCATGCTTCTTTCACCCAGATCAAAAAAGGATGTGGCGATGAGGCGATCGTCGTCGTAGACGCAAATTTCCATGGTTTCTAAAACGGTCGAATGAAAACCCGCGTACAAGTATTCTTCAAGTGTTTCGTGTATGAATCCTTTGAAGCGCGCTTTGTGCTGTTCGTACAACCGTTGTTTTTCCGGTGTGACTTTCGCCACACCATAGGTGATGTTGAAGCGCTGCTCGACTTGCTTTTTGATTTTACGGTGGCGCTTTTTAGCCGCGTATTTTTGCAAGTCCAATCGGATATTCACGACTGAAAAAACATTAGCGTCAATGCAAAGCAGGTCCATTTTGTAGAGCATCACCGAACCACGAAACACCCCAGAAGCCAGGTATAGATCGTAACGACTGCGCGTAAGGCGTCTCGGAAAATGCGTTTGGACTAACACCGCGATTCGCTCAAGTAAATTAGTCTTTGACGGTGGAAAGCAGCTCCTTCATGCCGCCAACGCTGCTCATCAGTCCACTGGCCTCATAAGGCATGAATACCGTTTTGCTCCCTGCGCCACCGTCACGGAGCACTTCTTCCAACGTCTCAATGTATTTGACCGCAATGAGGTATTGTGTTGGATCTGCTTTGGTGCCTTCGACTGCGCTTGCGATGCGTTGAATGGCTTGTGCCTCCGCGTCGGCAACTTTCAATCGAGCTTCCGCCTCTCCTTCTGCTTTTAAAATCCGAGCTTGTTTCTGGCCCTCTGCCTCATTGATGTCTGCACCTTTCTGTCCCTCCGCTTCGAGAATAGCTGCACGCTTGGTTCCTTCGGCTTCAATGATTTGAGCGCGTCGCGTTCGTTCGGCTCGCATTTGCTTTTCCATGGCTTCCTTGATGTCCATCGGTGGGTTGATGTCTTGCAGTTCGACACGATTCACCTTAACGCCCCATTTGTTGGTGGCTTCATCCAAAATCGTACGCAGTTTCATATTGATCGTGTCCCGCGAAGTCAAGCATTCGTCCAATTCTAACTCTCCGATGACATTCCGCAGGGTGGTTTGCGTCAATTTTTCGATGGCATTTGGGAGGTTGTTGATTTCATACACGGCTTTGACAGGGTCAATGATTTGAAAGTAAATGAGGGCATTTATTTCGGTGACAACATTGTCCTTTGTAATAACCCCTTGCTTTGGGAAATCAAACACGGTCTCGCGCAAATCAACGCGGTCTTTCATTTTGTACTGCGTGATTTTAAGGCCGTCAGGTCGTTGAGCGATGACACGCCAAGCGATGTCACGAGGGCGATCGATGATGGGGATGATGATATTGATTCCCGCATTGAGCGTGGTTCGGTATTTACCCAATCGTTCAATGACAACTGATTCGCTTTGGCGAACAATGCGGACCCCTTTGATAATGATGACAGCAGCAAAAAGGAAAAAGATAGTAGCGATAATGGTTCCGGGCATCTTTGCAATGATTGATGAGTGAAAAATAGGAGGGAAGTCTAATGTTTGGGGCGGACGATCAAAGTGTTGCTTTCGACCGATTGGATAACAAGGACCTTGCCCAAGGCCATCTTTGTTGCAGGAATTTCTTCTGAAACTTTCGCGCGCCAATCATCGCCATCGATTTTACAACGGCCCATCCCTGTTTGTGGGTCAAATTCTTGGGTAACAACGACTTCTTTTCCAATGAGTGCAGCAGCCCCTGAAAGCGTCTCTTCCCCTGAGAATCCCATTTTGAGCATTGCAGGACGAAGGAATAC
>CAXDQP010000157.1:0-5401 GCA_963991335.1 uncultured Flavobacteriales bacterium | reverse complement strand
GAGTTTCCGACCGCATTCACGCCCATTAATGGCGGCGGAAATGGAGGTGGATATGACCCTGCAGCCCTCGACAATGACATCTTCCACCCGCATCACACAGGAATTGTTGACTATGAGCTCATCATCTTCAACAAGTGGGGAGAGCTGATCTTCCGATCAACTGATGTTTATGTCGGTTGGGACGGATACTACCAGGGGGTTTTGGCCCGACAAGATGTTTATGCTTGGAAAGCCACCGCCCAGTTTAGCAATGGTCACCGCGTAACCAAAGCAGGTGATGTAACCCTGATCGTTCAGTAAAAAAAATCGAACCATGACATTTCAATTGATATCCCCTCGCGCCATGAAAGCGTTTCACATCATTGGTCTATTGACCTTCACCCTTTTGACCAGTCAAGGCTTGGCACAAGATCTGCGATTCACGCAATCCAATGCCATTCCAACGATTGTAAATCCCGCCTTTGCTGGTTCTTCGGATGACGCACGAGTCTCCAGCGTTTACCGAAACCAGTGGGCTTCCATGCCCGGTTCGTATGTGGCTATGCACGTCGCACACGACTGGTACAACCGGAATTTGAACAGTGGTTTTGGCATTTTATTCAGCAACGAAGAAGCCGGTGCTGGTGGCTTAAAAACCACGCGAATTGCTGGACAATACGCCTACGAAGTCCCGCTTGGAAACGGATGGCGCTTGCGACCTGCATTGCAAGCCGGTTTGGCTTCTCGTTCCATCCAAATGCAAGAATTGACCTTCGGAGATCAATTGATTCGAGGCCCACAAGTCTCTTCCATTGAAGACCGTCCTAGCGTTGCTCAGCACTACTTTGATTTTGCTGCGGGAATGCTGTTGACTGGACAATTCACCTGGTTGGGATTCTCCTTTGATCACTTGAACAATCCAAACGAAAGCTTAAATCCAATGTTCATTGACCCGATGGATGTCAAGGCTTCAGTTCATGGAGGGTTCCGAATGCCTCTGGTGGATTACATGCACAAGAAACACCACGGTGATTTGGTTGTCGCGTTCAATTACATGGCGCAAGGACCGTTTAACCAAATGGACTTGGGTGTGTATTACGACACGAAGCCGTTGAGCTTCGGATTGTGGTACCAAGGACTGCCTTTTGGGCACACCATTGAGGGCGGAGCCGACGTGGACGCAGTGAGCGTAATCCTCGGTTATGGTCAAGAGAACTGGAAGGTGGGTTACAGCTATGACATGACCTTGAGCACCTTGGGCTTGGCCACAACAGGTGGAAGCCATGAAATCGTATTGAGTTACAACTGGCGAACGCAACAGCGCAGTCGGCCGAAGTCGCCGCGTTACTTGCCTTGCCCCGTTTTCTGATAGTTAAGCGGATCAGAATTCACAACGCAAGCCCGGTTGTTTCAGTTGATCACATCAATTGAAGCAGTCGGGCTTGCTCCGTTTCAATGGACTCCTAGTTGATTGACTTCCGGTTGCAGCTCAACCCCAAATTTGTCCTTCACATCGGCAATGATGTCGAGGGCCAATTGCCAAACTTCCTGACCTGTGGCTCCTCCATAATTCACCAAAACCAATGCCTGTCGGTCAGCGACGCCGCTTTCTCCCCGTCGGTTTTCTTTCCAGCCAGCTTGCTCTCTCAACCACCCCGCCGCCTACTTGTACGATCCATCTTCGAGTGCGTAATGAACAACTTCTGGGGTCATTGCGAACACAGCTCGAAATGACGAAGCTTCGAGGATGGGGTTTTTAAAAAAACTGCCGGCATTGCCCAATTCTGTCGGATCGGGCAATTTAGATCGTCGAATGCGCATCACGGCCTCGGCAACATCTTTGTGCGCAATGTCGGCTGGAGAGAGGTGCTTTAACTCCGTTTGTATCGCACCATAATCCGTGTGCAAAGGCGCGTTGCGCTCGAGCACAAATGCGACCCGGACGATGATCCATTGGTCCCTTGCACTTCGCTTGAATATGCTCTCTCGGTATCCGAATTCACAGGTTGCACGGGCGATTCGGCGAAGCGCTCCCGTGCCTCGATGAATCGCTTCGAGCCAGGCAAATCGGTCTTTGAGCTCAACGCCGTACGCGCCAATGTTTTGCATGGGAGATGCTCCAACCGAGCCGGGAATCAAGGCCAAATTTTCGAGGCCGTTCCATCCTTCTTTCACAGCATGTAATACCCACGCATGCCACGATTCACCTGCGCCAACAACAACTTCGAGGTGATTGCCATCATCGCTGAGGACTTCGATCCCCTTGATGTTCATCTCAATGGTCAAACCTGGCCAATCCGAGTGCATCAGCACATTCGAACCACCCCCCAGGAGCAAGGGTTCCCAATTGTTTTCAGCGGACATCATCATCGCCGCGCGCACCTCCTCATCTGAATGCACCAAGGCGTGGTGTTTGGTAGCTGCGGGGACACCAAATGTTGTCCGCTCTTGGAGTGTTACGTCCGAAGCAATATTCAGATTCCGATTCAAATCCTCCGCAACAAAACGACCCAGCTGGCTGGACGCTCCGCGGACTTCACGCGTCTGAAGACGTTCCAAGAACACTTCCCGCGAGATGGCCTGAACATGTGCCGCTTCATTCCGCAATTCTTGCAGCCAAACAAACCTCGGATAATCCGCAGCCACATGGGCATGGGACACCCATTGCTTCAATCCGAGGGGCTGAAATTCAATGGCGTGACGTGGCCCTTCAATCACATAAAGCGTTTCCGCCCCTTCCAACACCCGATATTGGGGAAATTCCATCATCATTTGTACGAGCAAGTTCGCATGTATCGAGGAAACAAACGCGTGCGATTGGCGTTGTATTTTTGAACAAGTATTATTCCTTCATGGCTTCCTCTGATCACGCATCTTCGCCCAAAGGGCATCTCTCTGTCGAACAAGGCCGTTCTTCGGCAGAACAAGGCCAATGGGTCAGTGCGCTGATCGCATACGACAATGCGCTGAACGAATCAGACCATTGGAATTCCATTCCCGATTTCCTCAACGACCGAGCCGTAGCGCTTTTTCACAACGAGCGAGCACATGACGCCATTGAAGTCCTCACCCAGGCCATCAATTTACAACCCGGTTATGGCTATCGGTTCGCCGCACGGGGCTGGATGCGGCAAGCCTTAAAGGATGTTGGCGGTGCCATTGCGGATTATGAGAAAGCATTGGAACTCGACCCGAACGATGCCATTACCCAGAATAACCTCGGACTTCTGGAAGAACAATTGGGCCGAATGGAATCCGCGAAGCAACGGTTTGCGGCCGCTGATCAGCTCGACCAAGTACTGACCGAGAATCAAATCCCACTGCAAACGAACGCCAAGCCTAAGCCACAGCCCAACAAGGCTGCAGACAAGGCGCCCTCCAAGAAACAGAGGGTACAAAGCAAGAACTCCGCGTGGTCTGAAGTCTCAAAAGCGGTAACCACTTCCAAAGGCCGCAGGGAATTCATTGATTTCATACGCAATGGTTTTAAATTGAACCGTACAAATAGTCCCGATTGACCCCAACCTCCGCTCCACTGCATTTTTTAAAGCGAACCGCTCAGTTGGTTCTGGCTCATGAACAACCCACTGCGTGCTTGGTCATTGTTCCAAGCTCCAGAGCAGCGCGTAAATTGGAGCGGACCATCGCGGGCATGATGAAGGAAGGGGTGTGGCTTCCACAAGTCAAAACACTCAGTGACGTCCTGCGAGAAAGCACGGGCATGAGCACGCTAGACCCACTCGCGGCGCAGGCTGAATTGTTTTCTTGCTGGCGAGCACTGCGTATCCATGAAGACGATGGAAAGTCTGCCGATCCGCGCTCGTTTCAATCGTTCATGCCATGGGGAAGAATTGCACTCCGCGACTTCAATGAAATTGATCAGCACCTGTTAGATGCGCCAAAGGTCTTTCAGAACCTCTGTGACATTGAAGGCATCGAAGATTGGAGTTTTGCGGACGAAAAGTCCTTGGGCCAAGCGCAGCGTTCCTTTTTGAAACAATACCTGCAATTGGGGCCGCTGTATAAAGCATTTCAGCATCGGCTCTTAGAACATGGCCTGGGCTATGCCGGACTCATTGCTCGAACCGCAGCCGAAACGCAAACCCGTCTCCCATACGCCCATGTATATGTCGCTGGGCTCAGTGCCTTGACGCCCGCGGAGCGCAAATTCCTCCGGCAATTCGAAACGAAAAAACGATTGACTTGGGTGTGGGATGGTGACGAAAGTTATGTGCATTCCAAGGAAATTGAAGCCGGACTCTTCATCCGTGAGCAAGGTGGATGGGGAGCTCCCAACACACCGAATGCGTTGTCCAACCGATTGGCCCAAACTCCTCCTACGATCCATCGCGTTGCATGCAGCAGCTCAGTCATGGAATGCCAATATGTCCGTGAAATTTTGGAATCCATTCATCCGGAAGAATGGAGTAAGACCGCCGTGATTCTGCCCGATGGGGCGCAGCTCCCCTTGCTTTTGCAATCGCTCCCCGCAGGAATGCAAACTGCCTATAATGTGACCATGGGGCTGTCCTGGAATGACACTCCCGCGCATTCATTCTTGTTCTGCATTCGTGCGATGGTCCAAAAATCAACGACTGCCTGGCATTTCACCGATTTGCAACAGCTTTTCAGTGAATCCATCACCCGGCAAGCCCTTGGTGCCCTTCCGCTCCAAATGGATGGTGCAAATGTGCTGCAAGCCGCAACCAAGAACAAGTGGGCTTGGATCAATGCAGATCGATTGAAGGAACACTCGGATGGAACCCTTGCAAGGTTTTGCGAAGACCTCGGGCAATTGCGCACCTCTGATGCGACGGATCTGCTCAACGCTCTGAATCACTGGTCTCTTGGTGTAGCCCATGCCCTCGAAAACAATGAACACTCCGATCCTTGGAGCTCGGTAGGCTGGGAGCGTGTGACCCGTGGCGTAGGTCTGTTGATCCGGTTTCAAACCGAGTTTGGTTTATTGGAAAGCGCCAATGACGTTTGGTCCATGTTATTTTCCAGCCTCGCCACGAGCCGGATTGACCTCCTCGGAGAACCTGAAGAAGGCCTCCAAATCATGGGGCTCATCGAAAGCCGAGCGCTCGACTTTGAGCGGGTGATCTTGTTGGATTGCAACGAAGGAAACCTGCCCAAAACCAGTGTTCCTGATAGTTTCATACCGTTTGACCTGCGTGCAATCTGGAAACTCCCCAACCGCCATCAGAAAGAAGCCATCTACGCTTACTACACCTATCGGCTCATGAACCAAGCCAATGAGTTGCACATGGTGTACCGGGCTGAAGATGAATCCGCTGAAAAAAGTCGGTATTTGTTGCAAATTGAACGTGCCTTTCGGCCGAATGGGAAGGACTTGCTTCCCCTAAAACAAACAGCAGTCTATGCGCCATTGCCCGACCCTCGACCCGAGATTGCCCCT
>CAXDQP010000156.1:0-5433 GCA_963991335.1 uncultured Flavobacteriales bacterium | reverse complement strand
GTCCGTTCGTAGTCTTTCGTTCGTTCGGTGGCTTCTGTCTTCCTCTTGAGAATTCGGCTTTCAAGCTGCTGTTTTTTGTTTTGATCATCCTATCGCTTGAGTCCTTTGGATTGGCCAATGTAGTACTTCCAATAATTGGCGGTTTGAGCGTATTTCGCTGCGTATTGAATCCGCACAGCGGGATCGGCATCCATGTGCTTCTTCATGGTTTTGAGCTTCATGTCGCGGACTTCTACTACCGAGGGGTTATAAAGATCCAACGCTTGCTCGATGCCCCAACTGCTGAGAAAGCGATCGGTGCTGCCGGGGTAACCCATGACCATGGTGAAGTCATCTTCTGAGACACCATCCATTGAAATGCGCAGGTGGCGCTTGGGCTGGAAGGGAACATTGGATTCACTGTAATCGGCGGGCTCGTTGTCTACGTTCGCATAAATCCGCAGCATGGAGAAATCTCCGGTGTGCCGCGGCCACATCCAGTTGTCTGTGTCGCCGCCATATTTCCCGACACTTTCGGGTGGAGCCGCCACGAGGCGAATGTCTCGGTACGTTTTGTACTCAAACATGTAGAATTCGTTGCCGTAGTAAAAACTCTTCAGATCGAGTTCTTTATTGCCTTCTGGATTCATTTCTGCCATTAAGGCTTTGCGCGCTTCTCCGATGGCGGCGTCGCGCTCATCTTCTGTCATTTCGTTGGTCACATCAGCGAGCATTCGCTCAGTCACATCGTCAATGCGCACCAAAAAGCTGATGACAAAATTGTCAATGTTCATTTCTTGGTCGAATGCTTTGGCAAAGAATCCGTCGGTTAAATAATCATTTTCGGTTGAGCTGAATCCTTGGATCGCATCATATGCGCAGTGGTGATTCGTCAATACCAGCCCTTGAGAAGAGATGACTTCACCTGTGCAGGAACCGCCGTTGAGTCGGACAATTGCATCCTTCAATGAAGCATTGTTGATGTCGTAAATTTCCTCTGCTGTGAGGTTCAATCCCATGCCTTGCATTTCAGCCATGGTGATTCGATTGAGCATGTTGACGATCCACATGCCTTCATCGGCCTGTGTTTTCAAACCTGGAAGCATCATGCCAGCAGCCAGGAGTATGAGGGTGATTTTTTTCATGTTATCGATTTGGTTTCATTCAATTGCAGCCCACTTGGTTTCGTCTAAAACGGTTTGAAGGGCTGTGTAGAGGTTGTTCAGGTCGGGACCGCCATAGCGTACTTTTACCCGCTTGCCATTGACTTCGGTAATGGTGGCAGGTAAATCAGTAACACGCGGATTGTCGTATTCACCTTGCAGTGATGCATAGCCGGCGGCTTCGGCAGCAGCGTGAATTGCTTCCGCGTGCTGCGCCGCTTTTCCTGGAGAAAGCTGTCCGGAATAATGGCCGAGTTCTAACGCGGCGAGCGGGCCTTCATAGAAGGGTCGAATCAAATGGAGCGTCAATGAGTTGTCCTCTTTCCAATTGAATTTAAAGGCAGGGCATCGGCCAAAGCACGCCGTCTTTTCAAAGTAAATGGGTGCGTGAATGACGTCCGTCTTCATTTGACTTTCGCCATTACCTGCCATCGCATTGTCCAGGGATTTTTGCATGCGATAGCTGACACAGCTGGTCGAGCTGAAAAGCACCATGGAAAGCAGTACGATGGGAGTCAACTTCATTTCTTTCGGCCTTTCTTGGCTTCCTTAATGTCTTTGGTCTTGGCCAATTGTTCTTTTTGCATTTGCTCAAGACGCTCTTGGAACCCAGACTTTTTCTTGGGCTTGGCCTTGTTCTCCTCAATCTTCGCTCGAATTTTATCTTCATCGATCAGGAATGCTTTGATGGCCAGCATTTGGCCCATGCTGATGATGTTGGCGGCGAGATAATAAAGGCTTAATCCAGAGGCAAATCGATTGAAGAAGAAGAGCATCATGAAAGGAAACATCTGCTGGATGACCTTCATGTTTGGCATGCCCGGTTGTTGCGGTTGTGGCGGTTGATTCGCCATCGTCATCCGCATGTAGAAGAATGTGGAGGCCGCCATGAGTATGGTGAATCCGCTGACGTGGGCACCGTAAAAGGGTATGCTAAAGGGGAGATCCAATATGCTGTCAAAGGCTCCTAGGTCATCGGCCCACAGAAAGGATTGTCCTCGCATGTCAATGTTGGCTGGAAAGAACCGGAACATCGCGTAGAGAATCGGCATTTGGAGCAGTCCGGGCAGGCAACCTGCCAGCGGATTGACGCCTGTTTGGCGATACAGAGCCATGGTGGCCTGTTGTTTGCCCATGGCATCATCTCCATGCTTCTCGGTAAGTGCATCAATTTCAGGTCGCAGCACGCGCATCTTGGCGGAGGACATGAAGTTTTTCCACGTGATGGGGCTCAGGGCCAATTTGATGATCAAGGTGATGATCAGAATAATAATGCCAGCGGAAACAAAATACTGGCTCAAGAGCTGGTAGAGCGGTAGGATAGCATTCCGATTCACCCATCCAAAAATCCACCATCCATAATCAATGATGCGATCAACTTCGCTCCAACCCGTGGCAACCAGAGCGTCTTGTTCATTGGGGCCGAAATAAAAATTCAACGTTGCACCGGATTGACCGCCCAATTCGGTTGCTTCAAAAGGCAAAAGGGCGGCATACTGCATCGTCACCGTAGAATCTTCCTCTGGCACGGTTGTCGTAAGTTTTGATCCTGCTAAAAACCCTTCTGGCGTTGAGACGACGGCGGAAAAGAAGTTTTGTTTGAAGGCAATCCATTCGAGTGAAGTCTCGGCTTCAAATTCATCCGCGCGTCCGTCGCTCAGGTAATTTCGGCCTCGGTCATCTTCCTTGTAATAAATGCTGCTGTGCTGCCGTTCCCATTCTAGGCCTTTTTCGTTGGTCACACCTTGGGCGGTCCATGCTAGTGCAAATTCGTCCCCGAGGTCGTAGCCAAAGCCTTCGAAACTCAAGTCAGAATCTAATTGATTTCCAATGAGGGTATGTTGCCAACGCATGGATTTGCCGGCGCCGTTTGATGAGACCAACACCAGAACGTCTTTTGTTTGCCTCTCCACTTCGAAGTGGAATTCGCTCAAGGATAGCGGACGATTGACCTCGTTAAAATCGAACAATACGCTCACTTCGCTCTGGTCGGGCTCCCACAAAGTGACAGGTTCCTCCGTTCCGTAACGGTTGTACTTTGGAAGCAGAGCAATGTAGGGTGCGCCTCCTCGGCTGGTGAATTGAACGGTTAAGTCCTCATTGCCTAATTCGAATGTTTGGTCTTGGCCAACTGCAGCCATAGCCAACGAACCGAAACGCTGTTCCAACTTGGGATCCATTGCCTCGGTATCTGCGGTTGACGGGGCCGAGGTCTCTTCTTGACGCAGCGTGGCTTGAAATGCTTCCTCTTCCACCTGCAGCAAGCTGTCTTTTCGTGCTTCTTCGACAAGCCGTTCTTGTTCAGCAATGGCGGCGTTGCGTTCTTCCTCGGAAGGGGTGGAATACCAGATGTACCCGACATACAGGACCACCATCAAGATGATTCCGGTGATTTGATTTTTATCCATAAGCGACGGTGAAGTTAAGGTGATTCAAATGGAAGTGAATGGGATTGTGGATGGAGTGTTTACCATTGTTCATGCCCGGGTGCCAGCCAAAGACCGTGATGCTTCATGTAGGACTCCACGACCTCTCGAACACAGCCTTTTCCGCCGCCTTTGGGGCTTATATAGTCACATGCTGCAATCACTTCCACCGCAGCGTCTGCCGGGCAGCAGGAGAGGCCCACGTTACGGAGGACGGGCAAATCAGGCAAGTCGTCTCCCATGTAGGCTATCTCCTCCAAGGAAAGGCTCATTCGCTCGCAAATGCCATCCAGCACTTCCATTTTGCTGTGGCTTCCCATGTGCACCTCCTTAACTCCGAGGTAGCGCATTCGTGTACCGACACTTTCCTCTTTTCCGCCGCTGATGAGTGCGATGTCAATGTTCTGTTTTCGTGCCCATTGCACGGCGAAACCATCCCGGGCGTTGGCCGACCGCAGCATGTGTCCTTCGGTTGTGATGATGATTTGTCCATCTGTGAATACCCCATCGTAATCAAAGGCGAGCAATTTGATGGGTTGGAGTTGTTCCGGGGAGAGGCTCATGGCTTATAGTTGCTTAGAATCGGTGTGGAAAGATTGGATGCTTGCGCTCAGCGCCCGATAGACGGGCTGAAATTCGGGGTGCAGATTTAGCAGTCGTTGGTGTGCGTCGAGCACTGAGTCATCGTTGCGAACGGCGGGCCCGGTCTGATTTTTTCCTGCGGTGCCGGCGATTCCCTGCTCCACTACTCGCGCCGCAATGGGTTGAAACAACTCCCAGGAAAGGGATGCGCGCTCACAGAGTTCTTGTGCAATGGCGAAACAGTGGTTTGTGAAATTGGCCGCGAATACAGCCGTTAAGTGAGCCGTTTGGCGCTCCGTTTCGTTGAGCTCGTGAATCTCCGATGCGATAAGTTGACCAAAATTGAACAATTTATCCCGCACGTCAAGGCTGCACGAAAGAGCCATAGGATAGCTTTTCGTGGATTGGACCTCATCGGCGTTTATGCTTTGAATCGGCCACAAAACGCCTCCCGGTCGACCCGGGTTCGGAAGGCATCCGCTGAAGTGGATCACCAATGGACCTTTGGGCAATTGGTGAATGGTTTCAAGAACGGCATCATCTGATACGGCGACCAATATGGCGTCAACATGCCTCGGAATTTGACTAACATCAGATAAAAGCAATGCATTTTCATCTGCGAAACCCGCGGGTAAAATCGCGGAGCGATTGCAGCAAGCTAGGATTTGAATTCCTTGCTTTTGCCTTGCCGTTCCGAGTGCCGTTGCGACATTGCCTTTTCCAATCAGTGCGATCGTTCGAATGCCATCCATGCCTTTTTAGATTGGGCGTTTTGAATTGGATTTCTTATCCCTTGTCCATCGCGCATAGACGGCCATGCCGGAACCGATGGCCATCAGAATGCATCCCAGCCAAAGCACATTGATCAAAGGAAATAACACGGCCTGCATGACCACGAAGTCTCTTCGCACGGATAGGTGTTCCCAGATGGTCATTTCCAGTGTTTCTTCATTCGGATCAAACGACTCAATGCGCATTTTGATGCCGAAGGCTTCCGCCTCGAACATGTCAGGAATGACCAAGCTATCGCGAACGATATACAGGGGTTCAAAGTTGGACAGAGCCGTTTTGTTTTTGAGTTGCACACAAGCAGCAATGGCCAGGTCCTTAAGAAGCAATCCCCGATCGGGCTTTTCATCGTCTGCAATGGCGCGCAGGCTATCCACGGTGAGAAGGGAATGACCGATGAGCATGCTGTCGCCAACTTGCATGGTGTGAGACCTTCCGCCCATCCAGCCTTCTTCATCTGTTTCAGGTGGTGTTACACGTCCCCATTTGATGTG
>CAXDQP010000155.1:0-5511 GCA_963991335.1 uncultured Flavobacteriales bacterium | reverse complement strand
TTTCGCGTACCGGTAATGCTCGCGGCGAATGTGGCGCAACTTTTAAATTTTGACTCCAAAGAGGTTTTGCTCATCCACGAGGTCCTTTTCCAAGGTGCGCATAGCGATGGGCTTGGTGTGTTCTGAAAATTCAGCGATTCGCGCGTTGCCCGCTGCCAACAAATCCTGCTTGTGCAGCAATTTTCCCGGGGCATCATCGGCATCATCGAGTGTTGGATTTTGACGGGTAGCCTGCACCAAGCATTCGTCAATGACGATGTAACGCAGGAAAGCGAGGCGATTCGTGGCGGTCATGCTATTTGGATAAATCTTTCATGGTTCAACAAAAACCGTTTCGTCTCTCGATTGCTTGGTCGCGTGGAATTTAAAAATCGGGACGTCGGGTACTGCTCGGAGCAGCGAAAGGCTCGCATTCTGGTTTCGTTTCGGATTGTTCTCTTGTTGACAGCCAGCCCAACCGCCAAACAACGCCGATCTGCACATGGGCAAGAGGCGCATACGTCGGGAAATGAATGGACTCTGACGTTTCGCCTGTGGAATCGTCCACATCGAACGCCGTCCAATTCAGCAAGCGGTGGGAATCGGCTGCAACCGTTACCACAAATGGCCCTCCATTCCAGGCGACGCTCACCCCCGCCGACGATCCCAATCCATCTCGTGCTCCGAACGTCAATGATGTTTTCATCCACCTTCCCCAGGCTTGATTCCAACTCGCCCGCCAACTCAATGGCAACGCTCCATTTTTGCGTACCAACATGCCCAAAGAAGGTTGCCATTTCACCGCTGGCCATGGCCTAAATTCCGCTCCCAAGCTCCACTTGGCCCCAAGCCCCGTCCGGTACGGAACGGCATCTTCGTTCAGCGCCAAATCTTGTTCCAAATCATCTGCAACGGCTTGTCCGTAACCCGCGAGCGAATCTTCTCCGCCTTCAATCGTCCAATCGTCTGCTGCGCTCCACTCCAGTCCTGTAAATTCAAAGGAGGTGGATTGCGTATTAACGGTACGAATGTCTTGTTTCCAGCGCATGGTCCCAAAGTCATTGACCTGGGCAAAGACCAACCATTTTGCATTCACGCGGTATTCGACGCCCATATCAAGGCCAATTCCACTTCCAACACCCGAAATCAATTCCTCTTGCAGTTGTGCCACAGCTGCCTCATCCAGTTTGCCTGAATCCAGCAACTGGGCAAGGGGCCACATGCCACTGGATTGAATAGAGCCTTGTCCATCAAATGCCCAATTCCATGTAACTTCATTCGTACGCCATTTTAAGTCCTCGATGGCAAGTTGACCCTGCCGAATGCCCTGCACGTAATTGACGCGAATTCCAGAGGACCACTTTTCATTCCAATTGCGTTGCCATCCGAGGTAAAAGGATCGGCGGTGCTCTGCACGAATTCCCAAATCAGCGAGGTCCAGGGCATCGTCGCCGAGCAAATCAAAATTCGCATTGCCCGTGAAAGGAAGCCGCAACAAGTCCGATGGGAGCTCCAAGGAGAAATGGGCGATTTCCCGAATTCCACCGTGGACAAAGCAACGCTTGTCTTTGAGGAACTTCCCAAATTGCAGCCAATCCATTTGCAAATCAACGGCCAACCGATTCGGAGTCTCCCAACTATCAAAAACCTCATCCAATTCTATGGTAGCCACAGGGGCATTGGAAGACTGGGAGAGCCATTGTGCAGGATGCAGCATGGAGTTCGAAACCGCAACGGCCGTGTTTCCAATGCCTGGTAAGGACAAATAACCAAACTGCGGTTGGCTCGCAATTCGCAATTCGATGTGCTGCGGGGCATAGTCATTGAATGCCAGGCTATGGGATTGGTGGCCTTGGCTCACCGCAGATGCTGCTAGCATGAACAGGACCATGCAGGTTGAAAAACAGCAGTGTCGGCTCATGGGGCAAGAGTTATGGAACAATCAACCCGTGCCGAAACCTTCAAACTCAACTCATCTTCCGGAAAGAATCGAACCAACGCATCGGTCTCCGCTTCGGGCGTACCCAAAGTGAGCGCAACTTCTATTCCCCGGCAATCCATGGCCAACAGCGCGATCGCTTTTTCACGCGTCAGCACCAAATCCATGACGGTTTCCGTTGCCTGATTCACACGACCATGCGAGGCATCCGTGACGGGCACGGACCAATCCACTGCTCCGGAAGGAATCTGAAATGAATCCGCATCACCGGACGTGTAGAGGCTGTCGATTGCGACCGCATCGGAGTCTAAGAATCGCGCCTGCATCTCCATTCCGAGTGGCCAGCCATTGCTCGCAATAAATCGCACGGTGATGGATTCAACATCCTGCCAATCCAAGGGTGGATTGATCCCTGCATTTAGCTCCTGCGATATGGCCCCCTCGATGGTGTCACGCCATGTGAGGCCCCTGCCCCATCCCATGAGTGGGATTTCCAAAAAACCTTCGATTGCTAACGTACTCTCTGAGGTCAAAAAACTCGAATTTTGGCCGACCGGATTCAATAGGATTTCGCCCGCAAGTTTCGCGCTGTCGGGACGAAGCTCCAATGCCTCCGTCAGCGTTGGCGTGGTCCCCGTGTTGTCAATCACATGGGTCGTCTCACCCCATGAATCCGGAGAAGATGCCGCGGTAAGAATCGGAAAATCATCTATATCCGGACCGCCAACGGACCACGTATTCTGATCGGTTGTAAATGCAAATTGCTCCCATTCAATGCCGATGGGAATGCCGCTGGAGTTGCGGGCGTGCAAATGGATCCGAGGATCTGCAAAATGCAATTGGTCCGGGTTCCATTCTGTGGATAAAGGCAACGCTTGTGCCACTTCAAAATCCATGGTTGTTTGGGAAGCAAACTTTCCAAATGCGCCCGAAATTTCCACGTCTTGCCACATAACCTCGATGGAAATCGCAGCATCCTCCGGAACGGATTCCCCTGCAGAGGTCATCACGATGGCCCAATCAAATAACACCTCTATGCCATCGGTGATGCCAAAGACACCACGTGCATCAACGGTATTGGTGATCACCGATGCATCGAATGGCAATGCCCCCAGGTAAGCCATGTCTACCTCAAGAACAATGGGTGCGCCGTTGGAATAAAGATTGGTGCAAACAATTTCAAAACTGTGGTCCATTGGAATATCGGTGGAGATCGAAACGGAGAGCATTCCTTCATCGACCCAAAGCGAGTCAACGGTGTCCATCGACGGCAATTCCCATCCCCAAGCCGTCTCATGGTTCAACGTCAATTCTGAGCCTGCCGGCAAACTGCTCAATCCTTGAGCGGTTGAGGCGTCCAATGTGAAGGTTTCAGATAGAAATTCATTGATCACCGGCAAATCGATAGGTGGCGCCTGGAACAAATCAAAGGGTTGCACCAGCATTGCTGTGCCCGACAGAGCATCCTCCTCCCAATCCAAGCTATCCATTTGGTTCAATGCATCTTCCACGGTCCATATTCCGGATGCCAAAGGCAATGCAAATGCGGGATTGGCACTGCCATTGATGGGCATGTCCTCTCCCAACTCAAATCGTTGATCGAGGCATCCTGAAAGGACCGCAACGATTGCGATCATCAAGCCCAATGGAAAACTCCTGTGCAACCTCGATTGGAGGTAGAAATCCATCAATCTTCCCTTTCTATGCTGTGGATTTTTCAAATTCAACGCTTTAAGTTTTTCTCATAACACGCAATCCAATCTTCAATACTCATTTTCGAGACCAATTCCGTTAACAGTTCCAAGGGAACTTCATTCAACTTTTTGAATCGGATGCAACTCTTGCCCATATCCAGTTTACGCAAATTGAGCGAGGAATGTTTCGCCAAAAACCATTCCATCAAATGGGCATCGGCGTATAAGCCCATGTGGTAGAAACCAAAGAAGTTTTTCTGGTTGGCGGTGCTCACGAACGGCAAAGGCAACTGCGGATTGCAGTGGTAGCCTGGAGGGTACAATTCATGCGGCACCACATACCCTATCATCCCGTAAGACATACGTTCCTCAAATCCATTCGGCATTGCTTGACGGATCGCTTGGCGCATTTCAGCAAATTGTTGCCGACGTTCAGAAGAAACCCACTGTACGTATTCATCCGGCGTTGACGCTTTTTGCATTGCATATCCTTTAAAACACGAAATTTAAACCATGAAAAAGACTCCTCGGCTTCTTTTCCTTCCTCTTATCCCATTCATTTGGATAAGTTGTTCTGAACAACAATCAAAGCAAGAAGAAAACAATGCTCAAAAGCTTCTAAGAGCGGATTCGATTCCTCAATTGAACCCGTGCACGGGGATAAATCCTGTGCATTTGGCTGGGCAATTCAACCCCGCGGATGACCCGGAATTTCAAGTGATTTCAGAGCGTTTCACCCCGAAGGTCCGCATCTTTCTGCGGCAGGAAGCTCTGACGGCATTTGAGGCCATGTGGAATGCCGCGCGAAACGACGGCATTGGACTGATCATCCTGAGTGCAACCCGCAATTGGACGTACCAGCGCGGAATCTGGAATCGAAAGTGGAACAGTACGCGTTACTCCGAATTTACAGGAAAAGAACGCGCGATCGAAATCTTAAAATACAGTGCAATGCCGGGGTCTTCGCGTCACCATTGGGGCACAGACATTGACTTGAATGCTTTCGAAAACGAATGGTTCGAAAATGACGCTGTTGGGAAGGCCGTCTACGCCTGGTTGCAGGCCAATGCCTCACACTATGGCTATCACCAAGTCTATGGCGATGCATCCAATGGAAGGCCGGGCTACCGAGAAGAAAAATGGCATTGGTCGTACCTACCGCTGGCCGATCCATTGCTCGCTTGCTACCTGTCGCAACCTCCCAGCGGAGCCTTTGGAGGTTTTGAAGGCGCACAGTGGTCGGATTCCATTGGCATTGTAGCATCCTATGTAAACGGCATCGCTCGGCCTTAATCCATTTCACGCTGGCCGGCATTCACATCGAAACCTGCTGGAGCCACATGTGTCGCTAATATGCGATGTGCCTCTTGCCTGACAGCTGCCGTTTTTTTGAGCTCCCACAGCCGAGCGCGCGCTGCGCGGCCTGCGGCTTCCAAATTGACCACCGGGTCCACGTATGCGCCGTCCCAATCTTGCCATTGGCGTTCCAACGGAGGAATGGTCCATGGCGCATGACGGGAATGCGCCGGAATGCCCTTTAACTCGGGAATCCATTGTGCGATGAATTCTCCCTTCGGGTCCCGTTCGATGCTCTGTTTCACTGGATTATAAATGCGGATGGTATTGATTCCCGTCACCCCCGCTTGCATTTGAAATTGGCTGTAGTGAATGCCCGGCTCGAAATCGAGGAAACAGCGTGCCAAATGCTCCACTCCTGCCTGCCACGGATGGTCCAAGTGGTGGGTCAAAAAGCTGACCAACATGGCTCGCATTCTAAAATTCAAGTACCCCGTAGCGATTACACAGCGCATGCAGGCATCTACCAGCGGTACACCGGTGTTTCCCTCCTTCCATGCCGCGAGTGTTGCCGGCGTGCCTTGATGCTGAACACCCTGGTTT
>CAXDQP010000154.1:0-5531 GCA_963991335.1 uncultured Flavobacteriales bacterium | reverse complement strand
CTACACTAGATCGCTCGTCGGCAGCGTCAGATGTGTATAAGAGACAGCATGCGCAAGTAGTCATAGACATATAGTCCTTTGCTCTTTGCATCGGGCAGCAAGTCTTTCACGGTTGCGGATTCCATAGAGGGCAGTTCTGGTGACATTGCCATCATTGGAAATTCGTCGCCCCGGTCCCATTGCTCATTGCTTTTGTAGAAGGAAGCCATTTCGTTGGCATTGTTCCATTCAAAAGCATCCAGCGTGGCTAAGTGGAGGTGCATCAAGGGCGCATCATAATCGATCTCGATGTCCCGGAAAATATCTTCTGTCGCATCCAGTATGATGCGCAGCTTAATGATTGACTCCATGGTCTAAAGATAGGGCTTGACCTTGAGAGGGTCGATGTGTTCATGGCTCGCATTGTAGGTGCATTTGGCTTCACGGATGCACAACAGTTGTGGCGATTGATGCGTCACGTTCAGCTGGTCCGCAATCGCGTCGCTGACCTTTCGGTTTGCGAGGAGATCTAAGAAATATGCATCCACGTTCGCGGGCAAGTCCCATTGCCGCTCAGTAAATTTCAAGGCCATGCGGCTCACGCTGCAGCGCGTGCTGTGTTTGAACACAACAATGGGAGCGCCATGCGATGCTTCCAACGCGTTTTCCCAATCTTGTACGGACGTCAATGTTTTCCAATCCATCGGATGCAATAAATTTGCTGCAAAATTACTACGACTCATGGATACACGATTCATAAAAGTTCCTCTTGCCATTGCAAGTTTGGCCTATGCAGTATACCTCTTTACAGAAGGATACATCGGAAGTGGAGTGGGCATGGTCCTGGTGACGACATTGATCGTGCTGGTGACGCTTCAGAGCATGCGCTTGTTGATGGCCTTTGTGAGCTTGCGTCAGCAGAAGATGGAGGATGCCCGCAAATGGCTCGGTCGTGTAAACCCCAATCATCTGTGGGCGCGCCGCCGCGGATACTGGTATTTTTTGTCCGGGAGTTTGGCCATGGAACAAAACATGAATCAAGCGGAAAAACTGCTGAAGCAAGCCCTTGAGATTGGCCTGAAGCAGGACCACGATAAGGCTGCGGTCAAGTTGAATTTGGCCGTTGTGGCCTCGGCGAAAAGGAAGCCGAAGTTGGCAAAAGCTTTGCTCGTAGAGTGCAAGCGACTGGACCCTAAAGGCATGTTGAAGAAGGACATCAAACAGGTAGAGGCGGCTATTCGTAACCCGCAGATGATGCAAATGCGCGGCCGATGAGCGCGGTTTCGCAGGTCATAATTCCTTCACAGGGAGGCTGCATTTCGTTCGTCCGCCGCTTTTTTTTCTTCCTGTTGAAGTTCTCGGAGAAAGAGTAAACTGTTTTCTTCTGCGTCGCGACATAATTGCTGCAAATCTTCTTGAGGTTGGGCACTCCAATCCCTTGATTTTAGGATGCCAATGAAATAGGCGAGTTTTTCGTTGCTTTTACGCACGGTTTTTTCAGCTAGGATTCGGCTGTTGGGGTAGTGAAGCGCCAATTGCAACGCACGTTCCGTTACCTCGGCATAAAAGGCATGAATGGCCCGTTGTATGTGGTGAACTGGAATCATGAATCGGAGTCGGCTGCTTCAAGTCAAAGTGAACAGCACCTCCCAAAGTAGGCTGAAAATCAATCAACTCCAAATCAATGCGTTTGCGCGCGACTTGGTTTTAATTCTTGAGGATGGAATCGATGGCATCTGCCAAGCGCTCGTTGGCGAGGAATTGTTTTTCCAAGTTGCCCGCGAATGGGAACGCTGTGTCCAAGCCGGCTACACGCGCTACTGGGGCATCGAGGTCGTGCCAACACTCCGATTGAATTTTTGCGGCAATTTCCGCGCCTATGCCTCCCGTCATGGTGTCTTCGTGCAAAACAAGTGCGCGATTGGTCTTGCGCACGCTTTCCATAACGCAGGCCTCATCCCAAGGCAAAAGCGTCCTCAAATCAATGATTTCGATGGAGTGCTCAGGCGCGTTCTCAGCCGCTTTTTCTGCCCATTGTACGCCCAATCCGTAGGTGATGATGGTAAGTTCATTGCCCACACGTGCAACCTTGGCTTTTCCTAGCTCGAGCGTGTAAGGTTGTTCAGGCACTGCACCCGCAAGTGATCGATACAGGTATTTATGCTCGAAGAAGAGAACAGGATTGGGGTCTTCGAATGCGCGAAGAAGCAGACCTTTCGCATCAGCAGGTGAAGAAGGATAGACGATCTTCAGGCCCGGGACATGAAAGAACCAAGCCTCAGTGGATTGGCTATGAAAAGGACCCGCTCCGACGTTTCCGCCCGTTGGCATGCGAACAACAACATCTGCATTTTGCCCCCAGCGCCAATGGATTTTCGCCAGATTATTGACGATTTGGTTGAAGCCCACGGTGACGAAATCGCTGAATTGCATTTCCATCATGGCTTTTTTATTGGCGATGCTCAAGCCGAGAGCGGCCCCGACGATGGCGGATTCGCAGAGCGGTGTGTTCCGAACCCGATCCTTGCCGAAACGCTCCACAATCCCTTCGGTGACTTTGAATACCCCCCCGTAGTCAGCGATATCCTGTCCCATTAAAATGAGTTCAGGGAATGCTTCCATGGATTGGCCTAATCCCTCTTGAATGGCATCGATCAGGCGCAATTCACGATCACCGGTCTCTTCCATGCTGTCCAAGTTGGGCCACTGCGATGCGGGGACATCCGCGAATCGATCGGCAAGTTCTTCCGATGCATCTGCTGAGATTTCAGGTTCTGCCGCCGCCGCTCTCAATCCCTCCTTGATTGTTTGGTTGTGGCTGGAGCGAAGGCTTTCGATGAAGGCGTCATCTATAATTTCTTGTTCTTTCAGCCATTCGGTAAACCGATCCACTGGATCCACATGTCCCCAATGATCGATGAGTCCATCGGGGTAATATTTTGTACCGGACGCTTCTTCATGGCCGCGCATGCGAAACGTCTTGAATTCAATGAGGATGGGCCTGGGTCGTTCGCGCAGTGCCGCCGCCGCATCTTTCACGGCATGGTAAACAGCGAGCACATCATTCCCGTCGACTTGGATGGCGTCTTCTTCCGGAATTCCGTAGCCGATGGCTTTGTCCGTGAAGTGCTTAAATCTGAACTGTTCTTCGGACGGAGTGGATAATCCCCAGGAGTTGTTTTCGACACAGATGATGACAGGCAACTGCCAAACAGCCGCCACGTTCACGGCCTCATGGAAATCGCCTTCAGAGGCACCGCCGTCTCCGGTAAACACCAAAGTGGCCTTCCCTGATTCGTCCAATTTCTGGGCCAAGGCAATGCCATCCGCAATGCCCAATTGCGGTCCGAGATGTGATATCATTCCGACGATGTGGTGCGCCCGCGATCCAAAATGAAATGAACGATCCCGCCCCTTGGTAAATCCGTTTGATTTTCCTTGAAATTGCGAAAACAGACGATCCAGGGTGATGCCGCGTGTGGTGAATATTCCCAGGTTGCGATGCATCGGTAGGATGAAGTTGTCCGCTTCAAGCGCGGCAGCTGCCCCCACGGAAATGGCTTCCTGGCCCATTCCGCTGAACCATTTCGAAATCTTGCCCTGCCGCAATTGACTGAGCATCTTTTCTTCAATCATTCTCGGTAGCAAAATCTGACGGTAAAGCTGTCGGATTTCTCCATCGTTCAATGACTTCCGATCAAACGAGAGGGGGTTGTGTGGAAATTGAGTGGTGTCCATCATCTGGATACGAAGGTAAGCGGTCAAGCGCATCGCCGTATACCCGCCGAGACAGATTATCTTCGCTGCATGTCCAAGCCAAGAGACCGGCATTCAAAAATGAAACGTCACCGCCAGCGCGCTGCAGCGAAGCCTAAGCCAGCTGATGGTCCGGTGGCAACCGTAGAGGTGCGCTTGCCCGCAGAATGGACAGAAGATGCCTCCAAGCTGCGCGAAGCATTGCTTGGAGCCTTGTCTTGGCCGTCCGATCGATTGGGGGCGTTCCAGGTTTTGCGCAAAAATCTCGATGCGCGCCAGCGGCCGGTGCGCGCAGTTTGGAACATTCAGGCCGCCGAACGAGGCGCTGAATTGCCGGAATCTGGAATTGCTACTGTCGCCTTCCATGCGCTTCCAAAAGAGGCGAAAGAAGTTCACATCATTGGGGCGGGACCCGCGGGACTCTTTGCGGCGCTGCAATGCATTGGCCACGGACTTCGTCCTGTAATTATTGAGAGAGGCCAACCGGTGCGCATACGCCGAAGGGATTTGGTGCAGATATACCGAGAGCACAAAGTAGATCCCGATTCCAATTATTGCTTTGGAGAGGGTGGAGCCGGCACATACAGCGACGGCAAACTATACACACGCAGCCACAAACGCGGGGACATTCGGGCCGCACTTGAATTGCTTGTTCAGCATGGTGCCGATGAAAACATTTTGGTGGAGGCACATCCTCATATTGGCACCAATAAACTGCCGGGAATCATCAAGGCGATGCGCGAAACCATTTTGAAGGCAGGCGGCGTCATACATTTTGGTTGCCGCTTGATCGATTTTGAGGTTGCTCAGCAGCACATTCGCTCGATCACATGGCTTGACTTGGCGACTCAGGAGCAGAATAATGTTCCGTGCGCGCACTTAATTTTGGCTACCGGCCACAGTGCGAAGGATATTTTTCAGCTTTTAGACAGAAAGGGGGTTCCCTTGATCGCGAAATCCTTTGCAATGGGCGTCCGGATTGAACACCCGCAATCGCTTATTGATCAAATTCAGTACCATTCGGAAGAACGTGGCACATGGCTCCCGCCAGCTTCTTACCGACTTGTTTGCCAAGCCGATGGCCGTGGAGTGCATTCCTTTTGCATGTGTCCTGGAGGCATCATTGCCCCGTGTGCAACCGAAGACGGAGAGGTGGTGACCAACGGCTGGTCGCCGTCCAAGCGCAACAACCCCTTTGCCAATTCGGGCATGGTGGTGCAGTTGGATCCGGAAGATTGGGAGCGTCTCGGTTTCAGGGGGCCATTGGGTGGGCTTCATTTTCAATCATCCGTTGAGAAAGCGTGTTGGGCAGCGGCCGGCGAATCGCAAAAAGCTCCTGCACAGCGCTTGGTTGATTTTTTGAATGGGACCGCATCAAATGAGCTTCCGAAAACATCCTACTTGCCCGGAGTGGTGCCTGTGAATTTGAATGACGTCCTGCCGCCCTTGATTGTCCGTGCTTTGAAAGAGGGATTGCAATCGTTTGTTGATCGCATACCGGCATTTTTAAGTCCCGATGCGGTGCTGGTGGCGCCGGAGTCCCGGACGTCAAGTCCCGTGCGAATTCCTCGGAATGCAGAGGGCTTGGCTCACCCGGAAGTTCAAAATTTATTTCCATGTGGCGAAGGCGGTGGCTATGCTGGCGGCATCTTGTCGGCTGCCCTGGATGGTATACGCGTCGCCGATGCCATTTGCAAAGCTGTTTGAAACGGAAAAAGCCGCACTAGGAGGTGCAGCTTTTTCGCAGTATGAAAGAATTAACTCTTTTTATTTGAGTTGAGCCGATGTCGCTTCCC
>CAXDQP010000153.1:0-5534 GCA_963991335.1 uncultured Flavobacteriales bacterium | reverse complement strand
GCAACGTATATCCTTAGTGGACCTGGTGCTCTTATAGCTCAGAGAATCAGGGATATTTGCAATCACATGGAACGCTTCGCCATCGTCGACATCGAAACCACAGGCTCTCACGCCCGAGGCCACGGCATCACTGAAATAGCAGTGATCATCACGGATGGTGCGCGTGAACTCGATCGATGGGAAACACTCATAGATCCCGGGCTACCCATCCCTGAGCACATTACCAAGTTGACAGGAATCGACGACACCATGGTTGCAGCAGCGCCAACCTTCGAGGCCATTGCCGACGAACTGGAGGATTGGCTTGGAGATGCCATTTTTGTTGCACACAACGTTGGATTTGACTACGCCTTTATTCGCGGCCATTTTGAAACGATGGGACGAATCTGGAAACGCCCCAAACTGTGCACTGTACGCATGGCGCGAAAGCTACTCCCGGGCCACATGAGCTATAGCCTGGGAAGGATATGCACTGACTTGGGAATTGCAAACGATGCTCGGCACCGGGCCATGGGAGATTGTGCGGCAACGGTTGCATTATTTCATCAGATGATGCAAACGGAACGAGCCGATGCCGTCGTGCAGGGAATGCTCAAGCGCGGTGAACGTGAATCGTGGTTGCCCCAGCACGTTCCCGCCTCTGATTTTGAGAAACTTCCGCTGACCGCTGGGGTTTACCGCTTCCTTGACCGCAAAGGAGTCCCTCTGTACATCGGCATGTCGCACAACGTCCGACACCGTGTGCGAACCCATTTTAATGGGGACATGTCGTCTTCCCGCCGGCAAGCCTTTTTGAGAGACATTCATCGCATCCAGGCGGAGGAGACCGGCTCAGTATTGTTAGCACGACTGCTTGAGGACGAACTGATCAGGAAGCATTGGCCGATTCACAACCGAGCTCAAAAATCGGTGACCATGCGCACAGCCATCATTCCGTATACAGACCAGAAAGGATTCAATCGATTCCACCTCAAACGTCAACGCCACATCAAGCAAGCAGTGCGGTGGTTCTATCGGGACGAGGACGCGAGAACCTGGCTGCATGCCTGTGCGCGTGAGCACCAAGTCGATCCCGAAATGCTTGGTCTGGGGACCGACGGTCGCAATATGCTCCGCGACGACTCACCGCAAGCTATTTCGCGCCACAATGAGGGTGTTGCAGCGATCACCCGATCGGCGCGTCAAACCGAGCGCATGGCACTCGTCGAAAAAGGCCGCAACCACCAAGAATCTGCCGTGGTTTTGGTCGAGAATGGCGTCGTTTATGGCTGGTGCTACACCGAAGAGGCGATTGAACGATTTGATCAGCTAGACGAAATTATCCCCATGAAACCTGGGTCTTCGACCAGCGATGCCATCGTTCAACACGCTCTGCAAGAACGCAACGCAGGAAAACGATCGTTCCAAGTTTGGAACGAAACGGCAACAAAAAAGCCACCCGAAGGTGGCCTCTTTATTTGACAAACGATGTCGCTTCAATTGATGAGGGTGCAAAATGCACCGAGCTTTTTGGATTGAACCGTTCGTAATCCCGCCGAATACGATAGGATATTGCGAATGGATTGCGGTTTGGGCATGTTGTCCGCAGCTTGTGCGCTTTCATCAAACCAATCGGATGTCAAATCTTTCAGTGTACAATGTGCCATGGGCGTGTGCATTAGGGTTTGAACACCTCCTTAACGCAGCACTTCAAGGACTATTGCACAGATCTCATTTTTATTTCGATTGGTGCCTCTCTTGACTATTCAATTCAACGTCAATTGAACACCACGCTCTTCCATCGCGCGGCGCATGTTGATCAATGCGTAGCGCATTCGACCCAGGGCCGTATTGATGGAAACGCCGGTTTCATCGGCAATCTCTTGAAAGCTCAGCTCACGTTCAATGCGCATGTGCACAACTTCGCGTTGTTCCTCTGGGAGGCAATCGAGTAAATCTCTGACATCCTGATGAATCTGATCTTGGATCATTTGATCTTCCGCGTGCATTTGATCCGACGGCAAGGTGTCAAACACATCAAATTTGTCTGTGGCTCGCATCATGCGCATCTTTTTTCCACGGCGAAAATGATCAATGGAAATGTTATGCGCAATCCGAAGCACCCACGGCAGGAACTTGCCTTCTTCATTGTACTTGCCACTTTTCAATGTGTTCACCACCTTGATAAAGGTGTCTTGGAACAAATCGTTGGCCAGATCGGAATCCCGAACGATGAAGAAAATTTTCGAATAAACTTGTTGTTGATGGCGGTTCAAAAGGAATTCGAACGCTGCCTCATCTCCAGAGAGGTAGAGGGAGATCAACTGTTGGTCAGAGAGTGACGCACGCATGATTTTACGCAGTTAAGGGTGAAATGAAAACCCGGATGAGCCGGGGCCTTACTTTGAAGCGTAAAATGTATCGATCGCGTGTTTTTATCTGATTGTCTAACTCGAATATACGAATTAATTTCCGTCCAAGGAAACCCAAGGGCGTTTTAGGGTGTTAACAAAAGCGAATGGATATCCACATCAAAGGAGCGCGAGAGCACAATTTGAAGGGCGTCGACGTAACGATTCCCAAACGAAAACTCACCGTGATCACCGGGTTATCCGGTTCGGGAAAGAGCTCGCTTGCATTTGATACGCTCTATGCGGAGGGCCAGCGAAGGTACGTCGAGAGCTTGAGCAGCTATGCCCGCCAATTTCTGGGACGACTGGACAAGCCCGATGTTGACAGCATCGATGGAATCTCCCCTGCCATCGCCATCGAACAGCGCACTTCTTCAGGGGGACCGCGTTCCACCGTAGCGACTCGGACCGAAATTCACGACCACTTGCGCCTATTATACGCACGGGTGGGCACTACCATTTCTCCGATCAGCGGGGAAGCGGTACGAAAAGATCGTCCCGAAGATGTCTTGGAGCAGCTCGAACAAGAAGCCGAAGGGACGAAATTCATGGTGTCCGCGCCCATTCCTCAAAAGCTGGACCGAACGCGCAAGCAGCAATTGGATATTCTGCAGCAGCAAGGATTCAGTCGAATTCTCGACTCAAATGGCATTGCCCACCTCATTGCCGAGGTTCAATCAGATGCAAGCGAAACCCCTGAGGAGTCCAATCCAGAACCCTGGTCGCTGGTGATTGATCGGTTAACGGTGAAACAAGGAGACGATGATTTCACTTCTCGCCTGCTTGACTCGGTAGAAACAGCTTTTTTCGAAGGAGACGGTGCTTGCTCCATATTTTTTACAGACGAGCGCAAGCCATGGCAATTCTCTAATCGCTTCGAACGCGATGGCCTGGTCTTTCCGGAACCATCTCCCGAACTCTTCACATTCAACAGTCCCATTGGGGCTTGTCGGCGCTGTGAAGGCTTTGGACATGTCATTGGAATCGATCCAGGCCGAATCTTTCCGGATCCCAGACTGTCCATCTATGCCGACGCCATCGCTTGTTGGCGAGGGGAGCGAATGAGCAAATGGAAGGATCGTCTTTGCCTTGCGGCTCGGGACAATGACATTCCGATTCACTCGCCATGGCGCGAGCTCACCTCCGCGCAACAGCAGGCTGTATGGGAAGGAGGAAAGGGCTTCAAAGGACTGAATGCGTTCTTCAAATACTTGGAAGAGAAGAGCTACAAAATTCAGTTTCGGGTCATGTTGAGTCGCTACAGAGGCCGGACGACATGTCCCGAATGCGCCGGAACACGCCTCGGCAAGGCCTCGCAACATGTTTTCATCGGAGGCAAGGATTTGACCCATGTATTGCGCATGCCGGCCAAAGATGCTTTGGTCTTCTTCCAATCTTTGTCACTCACAGAATCGCAACAGGAAATCGCCGAACGACTCATTCAAGAAATTGTTACGCGGCTCAACTACCTCTGTGATGTAGGACTCGGTTACCTCACATTGGATCGATCCAGCAAGACGTTAAGTGGCGGGGAATCTCAGCGCATAGCCTTGAGCACCTGCCTGGGCAGTAGCTTGGTAGGAAGCACTTATGTCTTGGATGAGCCGAGCATCGGATTGCATCCAAAAGATACCGAGCGACTCATTGGTATTCTTCTGCAGTTGCGCGATATCGGCAACACTGTGGTCGTGGTGGAGCACGATGAGGACATCTTAAAAGCAGCAGACCATCTCATTGACTTGGGTCCATTGGCAGGCACGGAAGGCGGTCAACTGGTCTTCTCAGGAAGCCATTCGGAATGGCCCAAACTGTCCTCGGATCACCCGTCCCTCACGGTAGCATACCTGAATGGACACGCGCAAATTCACCTACCAGTGAAGCGCAAGATTGGTCCGGATTACATTCAAATCCACGATGCTTTCAAAAACAACTTGAATGGAGTCAATGCACAAATACCCCTGCATGCTTTGACTTCTGTCACCGGGGTGAGCGGCTCGGGCAAAAGTACCCTCATCAATGAAGTCATGATGCCCTTGTTGCGTCAAGCCCTCGACGGACTCGGAGCAACTCCATCTGCATTTGGAAGTATCGGTGGCAGCATCGCAAAAATTGGCGCAATGGAGTTTGTCGACCAAAACCCCATTGGAAAGAGCTCACGCAGCAACCCTGTGACGTATGTTAAAGCCTACGATGAAATTCGCCAATTATTCGCTGACACACAGACTTCAAAAATTCGCGGATACAAACCTTCTCACTTCAGTTTTAATGTTGCTGGAGGTCGCTGTGACACGTGTGAAGGAGAAGGCCAAGTAACCATTGGCATGCAATTCATGGCTGACTTGAAACTTCGTTGTGATGTCTGCAAAGGCAAGCGCTTCCAAGATGAAGTTTTGGACGTTCGTTGGAATGAAAAAAACATCGCAGATGTATTGAACATGACCGTCGCCGATGCAATCACGTTCTTTGCCGCCGAAGAAGGCGCTAAGAGAGTCCCTGCTGCTCAGAAACGACTGGTTCAGAAGCTAGCGCCCCTTTTAGATGTCGGTTTGGGATACGTAACCCTCGGGCAAAGCAGCAACACATTGAGTGGCGGAGAAGCACAACGTATTAAACTCGCGACCTTTCTTTCCCGAGGTGATCGACAGGAGCATACCCTATTTGTATTCGACGAACCCACCACAGGATTACACGCACACGATGTGCAAAAACTACTTGTTTCATTGAATGCCCTATTGGATCAAGGCCACACGGTTATTGTGATTGAGCACCACCTCGATGTCATCGCACACTCGAATTACGTCATCGATCTTGGTCCTGAAGGAGGCGATGGTGGAGGTCAATTGGTCTTCCAAGGAACCCCACAACAACTCATCGAAAATAAACATTCGCTTACAGCTCTCCATCTCGCCGCTAAAATTCATTGATATGCGATTCCATCATCTTATCAAAGCCTTTACAATTTGTTTCTACTTGCTCGTTACTGCTGATATGAGGTGCCAAGAACCGTCTCCCGCAGCAACCAATGATGCAATCGACTGGAGCGATTCATTGACTCCAGAAGAATACCGCATCCTAAGGCAATGTGGCACCGAGGCTCCCTTCACAGGTGAATTTTGGGACAATCTCGAATACGGCTCTTACATA
>CAXDQP010000152.1:0-5598 GCA_963991335.1 uncultured Flavobacteriales bacterium | reverse complement strand
CCCCTACGGGCTACTGAAGCGCCTGCAAGTCATTGATTTGCAGGTGTTTTCATTTCTCCCCATACTTCTCCCAATTTTGAGCTAATTGCAAATCTTGTTGCTATATCGGTAATATGACGATTCCTCAAAAATAGTATACATTAGCGCAGTTTATTAAATATGGAACCAAACCAAAACCACACTCATGATTAAAAATATATTTCTTCTGACGCTGACATTGACTGTTTTACAAGTCAATGGACAAAACGTATTGTTATTTGAAGACTTCAATTCAGGAACTATACCTGTTGATTTTACGACCTACGATTTAGACCAAAATCCATTGGATCCAGTAATGTATCAGTGGATGCCGGCCTACGCTTCATTTGTTGGAGTCAATTACATGGGCTCGATTTTTGCGGGCAGCCCTTCACTTTTTACTTCACCTGGAACTGCTGATAAATGGCTGGTCACTCCGGCAATAACATTATCAGACAATTCTGACACGAAGACTGTAACATTCGATGCAGCTCGAGGCGATGCGTTTTCTACAGATGGAGTCGAAGTATATGTGTCAACAGGCAACACTCCTGCAGACTTCTCAGACTCTTCAGCATTGTACTCTTCAACGGGCATTGGAGAGCCATACATAGGCCAGGGATGGGGCGCTCGAGCAATTGATATAACCGCTTATTCAGGTCAAACGATTCACATTGGCTTCAGAAATAACAACTACAATCAAGTTGTAATTGGCATTGATAACATTGAAGTCATCGAGCAGTCAGGCACCAGCAATGTCGACGAAGCAATCTTGGATAATCCAATCAATATTTATCCAAACCCTTCGCTTGGTGAGGTCACAGTTCAATGGAGCGGTGCCGAATCAACTGCAGAAGCAATGCTTTTTGATGCCCATGGGCGTCGGTTGAATTATTACAGCAATGTCGCCAATGGGAGTGACCTGCCATTGAATGTGACGCCTGGCTCGTATATCCTTGCCATTAAAACGACCACCGGATACAGCAAGCAAAGCATTCAGGTTGTTCGTTGATGCCATTATTCCGTTTTTTGGCGGAAACAGTTGATAGTGCCCTGCGGGCTTCCAAACGACAAGACCCACACCCCCTACGGTGTGGGTTTTTTCATGTAAAAAACTTTGTCAACACTGGGGATTCGCTGTTGACCGTTGGAGAATGGACAAAAACCTTTTCGTTATGAATTGTGTAACAGGCACAGCCCAAAATCAAGGCGGGCAAAGTTTGAATTGACCATGGAAATACTAACCTTGTAATTGATTCAAAATCAAACCTATGAATCCATACCTCTCCGTCTGCGTCATCGCGACTATCTGTTTGAATAGCTGCGTCGCGCAGACCTTTTCCGAAGCCCTGGATGATGCGATGGAAACGCACGGGGTGATGGGCATGTCGGCCCTAGTGATTTGCAATGGGGAAATCTCAGAAGCCTATTACGGCGGACTCAGGAATTACGAGATCGACTGGTCCGTGGACGAAGCGACCCGCTACCGCATTGCCTCCATTTCCAAAAGCATCACCGCCATGGGCTGCATGAAACTGGTGGAATCGGCGGTGCTCGACCTCGATCTCGCCGTCTCGGAATACCTGCCGTTTGTCGTCAGCAACCCCAACCATCCGGATGCCGATATCACGCTTCGAATGCTGCTCAGCCACACGTCTAGTGTACAAGACGGCGGCGGCTACAGCCCGTTTCTAACCGCAACGTACCAGAGCACCAATGACCTGCCTTCGCTCGGCGAATTGCTGGAACCTACTGGAACGTGGTACACTTCAAACATGTACCGCACGGAGCCCCCCGGGACCCATTTCGCTTACAGCAACCTGAATTTTGGTTTGGTCGCGACGGTCATGGAAGCTGCCACCGGACTGCGGTTTGATGCCCTCATGGACGAGCTGATTTTCCAACCCATGGGACTTGGATGCTCGTACGATGCCGGCGCGCTGGAAGGAATTGAAAACTTGGCTGCACTCTACCGCAACCAGGGCGGATGGGTGGCACAAGCGGATCAATTCAATGGGGTGAGTCCCGGCTCACCCGAACTGGCCGCATACACCCCGGGCAGCAACGGTTCGCGCTTCGCGCCACAAGGCGGCCTGCGTGCCAGTGCGGCGGAACTTTACGAATTGATGGTGGTCTTGTTCAACGGCGGCATCGCCTCGAACGGCACCGCGGTAATGGCCCCCGAAACCGTGGAGGCCATGCTCACCGAGCATTGGACGTATGACGGCAGCAACGGCAACAACTACTACAACCTGTTCAACAGCTGGGGGCTGGGGATTCAACGGGTCATCAACACCGCTATGGGCGACATCGTTTTCCCGGAACTGCAGATGTGGGGACATCCGGGCGAGGCGTACGGACTAATCAGCGATTGGTACTTAGACCCCGCTACCAAGGACGGCGTCATTTTCTTGACCAACGGGGTCTGGAACGGCTACAGTTTCGGAAACAACTCGGCGTTTTACACCTTGGAAGAGGACGTGTTTGCAGCCGGGGAAGAAGCGCTCGGGTGTACGGCGGACGTAGCAACGGCGGCGGCCACCTCAACGCTTGTTGTCCCGAATTTCGGGCGCCCTGGGGAAGCGTTTGTATGCCATGTCACTGGGTCCATCGTTTGGCAAGACGCCCTTGGGAAAACCGTTGCACAAAGTACCGCTGAGCGCAGCGCAGTCATCCCCGCGTTGCCTGCGGGGTGCTATTTGATCAGGATAGAAGGGCAAAAGCCCTTGCGGTTCACGGTGCTCTGATCAGTTGATGGTGTAAATCCACATCGGCGGCAGGTTGAAGAGTACCGAAAGCACCCGACTGTGCAACAAAAAATGCTCGGATGCGCGATTGATGTGACAGTTTCTGAACAGATAGCAATTGAATGGAATGCCGATTTTTCGGTGGGATGGTGAGCCACATGGAGGTTAAGGTTCTTGGGATCTGGGCAACACCGTAGGGTTGTGTTTGGGATTGAACCTCAGCGCGCAGACGGATTACGTTGACGATTGGAACCCCGATCCAGAACGAGCCTTCCCTTTGGAGCCGGTTACGTATCTTGGTAATCCAAATAAGAACACTTGAAACGCGCCAAAAACAAACAAGAAATCGAACGTGCACGTCAAATTCTGACTGAGGCTCTCAAGGAATCCTTGGGAATTCATTGGGTGCTGAAGAAGAAGAGTGAAATTGGCAAGATATTGGCGCTTGAAGTCCTTTTTTATGAAGGGGCCGATAAGGATGGCGTTTACTTATCGGATGACAAGGATGGTGCAGTTGTTTTCTACGATATAAATGATCCGCGGGGGAGCCGGCAAAATGCTCTTCGAAAATTTCAACTTGTTTGGAGACATTCGGGCATTCTGAGTCTATACAGGCTATTGAGATATCGGAAGATGATTTCCTCAACAAGACCCAAGCAGGCCATGGTTGGTTTTTTGGTTGGCACAGATCGAGCGGTGAAAGGCACAAAGGCAATTTTCGACATTCATAGAGGCATGCAGGAAATTGCAGCGAATTTGAAACTTCCAATATGCTTAGAAACGACCCTGCCAAGGGTGAGGCGATTGTATCAATTTGCCGGCTACACAGAGTATGCATCGAAGACTCATCCGTATGCAGACTTGGAAATTTATTTCTTCATTAAGCATCCAAATAAATGAAGAAAGCAATCAAATTAGATTTCTTCCTGAAGAGGATGAATTTCTTTCTGATCTCATTCTAAAAACCAAACCAAACTATTTCCCTAAGGAATAGCAGCTCTGTCGTTTTTTAAGTAAAACAGCTTTATCTATATTCATTCAATACTTTTGGGTTATTCAAACTTGAAAGAGAAATCACAATAATCATATCAGGCTATAGTTGACTAGTCAGAATTTGAATTCATTATGGATTAGTCAGTACAGCTTACCATGTCGCCAGTTTTAATTTTGAAAATAACAGATGTTTAAAGGTTCGTGTTTTGTTGTGATTGGATTACAATCTTGGGATGTAGATATTGGGAGCAATTGCAAGAATCTAGCAATTGAGTTGTCTAAGAACAATAAAGTGCTTTACGTAAATACTCCGATCTATAGGAAGTCTTTGTTACAGTAGCCGTAGGGCTGAAATTATCTGCTTGTTGATACGTGCAACCAGCTTCTTGAGCTGTTAGAGACAGCGTCAAGAAACATAGTGTGAGTGTAAAGAAGTTTTTTATGTTTTGAATATAACACGTTACCAGTGAGTTGTGTCCCTATGTTTTGAGTCGTGGTGCGCCGATGCACCCCTCAAAAAACCACCTCCATTTGGCACAACATCGGGAACAACGAGAAAACGCGCCAACCGTACATGAACATCTCCCTTCAACTCGCCCGACCCAACAGCCTCGAAACCGCCGTCATTGCCCAGTTCAAATTCGATGGGAAAAAGCGGCGATTGGAGATGGAGTTGGGGGAGGCGCTGAGTCACGTCGGAAACTTGGACTGCGACGTTCTCGTCGTGGACTGCTTGAGAATCATTTTGGTGTGGCTGAAGTCACATGGCTTTATGAACGGCTGTGGGGTATTCGATTGTCGATAATGCCACCATCAGCTTGGCTTATCTGCGGGAATCAAGATGCTTGTCAATGAATTTACGAACCCACACTTCAATGATCTCCGTTGAGAGCATCAACTCTTGATGATGTGCCACAGGTACGGCTTGAAATTGAACCTGTTCGGGATTGGCAGTGAGGCTCTTCCAGAACTGATAATCCTCTAAAAAGCCCCATCGATGAAAAATAATCAATGGAAACACGGCACTTTTCGTCAGTTCATCCGACAGTTTCTGGCGGGACAATAATTTTTTCAAAAATGGTGCAACCCGGGCTCGACCTTCAGGATTTTCGAAGTGGAACCTCAACCATTCCGGTTCGCTTATTGATTTCAGTGCAGTTGAAGAATTTCCGACAGGATGAAGTCCCATCCCTATGCGAAATCCGAATCGTATGATCTTATAGCATGGATCCGTAACCTCGGGAAAACGCTGAGCCATCTTCCGCAGCATGCCATTTTTACTGGTTGGAATCCCACGTTGACCATTCATCGTGTGTTTCGACCGAAGAGTGTTGGTGAAATCTGTTTTGGCCGCATACAACTCGGGCTCGCCCAACATCCCTCCGCGCACGTCAGCACCTGCTTGAGAAAGCAGAAGGCTTACATGCCAAACCAACCACGCACTGTATGATGTACCTAGACAGAACACGGGATTTGGGCCGATCATATCGAGTGCAGCATGTGCAAATTTTGCGGCATAAGATTCCAACCCAGTTCCTTCATGATTTGCCAACCACTCTTGTGCCGATTCATCACAGCTCAGCGCTATTATGGTATAATCCCGAGCCAATCCAGGCCACAAATTCCGCATATTTGGCTCACCGTGGTAGGTGTGACCGATGATGATTACGGGCACTCCTGGCCCGCGATCGCTCACCATGCGAACACCGAAGTTGGATTTTTTCTCCGCAACAAAACCATCTAAGTCGCCCAGTACGTTTTTTAGTGATTTCGGGGTTTGAAGGAGCATTAACGGCTGTCTCTTATACACATCTGACGCTGCCGACGAGCGATCTAGTGT
>CAXDQP010000151.1:0-5601 GCA_963991335.1 uncultured Flavobacteriales bacterium | reverse complement strand
AGTAGCGGACATGCAGGACGTGGTTTTTCTTGGCATATTTGAAGAAAGTGAAGTAGAGAAGAGCTCGTTTGGTATGGACATCCAATTGACATTTGGGGCTATCGAAGGGCTGACCATTCCCGCGGCATTGGAATACATTTCACCAAAAGGAGTGGAGGAGGCCGGTGCAATCCAATTTCAAATTAAAGCGGCTGTTCAGCTTACCAAAGGTCAATTTTTGAGGGCGGGATACTCGGCCAATGCGAATGTCGTTTTGGACGAAAGGAGAGAAGTACTTGTCATTGCAGAGTCCTTGGTTCAATACGAAGGCCAAAAGTCATACGTCGAAATTGCTGTGGCAGAAGATGTGTTCGAGCGACGGGATGTGGACCTGGGACTGTCTGATGGGATTACTGTGGAGCTGCTTTCCGGCATCGATGCAGACGCGTCAATCAAAGTTTGGAACCAACCCCAGTACCGCTGATTCAGTCGAGGTTTCGAATTTCGGCTTTTAGGTTACCGCGGCTTTGCGCACAATCCTGCGCATGAGATTGGGGGCCAATCGGTTCAGATAGGCTCCTACAATTTCGAACCGTCCAATCAGTACTTGCGCTTTTCTGCGTTCGATGGCGCGAATCATTTTCGTGGCGCACTCGGCGGGGCTCAAACCTTGCCCCGTTTTGGCGTCCATGGTTCCCTGGTGGCTTCCATCGCCAACGACGGCATTGAGCGAGATGGACGTGTGGATGAATCCGGGACACACCATGGTGACGCCGATACCATCTTCGTGATGCTCAGCTCTCAGCGCTTCGAAGAATCCATGAAGGGCATGTTTCGCCCCACAATAGCCTGACCTCAGGGGAGACGAGAACAAGCCCATGAGGCTTGTGACGACGGCGAAGTGTCCTTGCTTCGTAGCCACGAAGTGGGGCAGCAAAGCTTTGGTGAGGGCGACCGTACCAAAATAATCGATTTCCATAACCCTGCGATCCACTTCCAATTTGGTGTCAATCGCCCGAGAACGCTGGCTTATTCCACCGCAATGCACCATCACATCAACTTGGCCTTTCCACGCAATGGCCTCCGCCACGTGCTCGGACATGGAGTCAGAATCACTCAAATCCAATGGCAACACCAGGCTGCGCTTTTGAGCGGAATCGCTCCAAGAGACAACGACGGATTCCAATGCGGCTCGACGTCGGCTGGAAAGAATAACATTAGCACCTTTTTCCGACCAGGCATGGGCGGCAGCTAAACCGATGCCGCTGCTTGCTCCTGTGATCCAAACGCACTTGTTGCTCCAGTTCATTGCCGTGTTTGTCAACGGGAATCAGATGTCGATGTTCGCGTATTTCGCGTTCTCTTCGATGAATGCGCGTCGCGGTGGAACCTCGTCACCCATGAGCATGGAGAAGACGTGGTCACAAGCAGCTGCGTTGTCAATCGTTACCTGACGCAACGTGCGGTTTTCAGGGTTCAAAGTAGTATCCCAAAGTTGCTCGGCATTCATCTCTCCGAGACCCTTGTAGCGTTGAATTCCGATGCCGGAATCATTGCCCGAAGCTCCTTTGAACTGTTCAATCAACCGGTCACGCTCGTCATCGTCCCAGGCGTACATCTGTCGCGATCCCTTCTTCACCAAGTAGAGCGGTGGTGTCGCGATGTACACGTAACCACTTTCGATGAGTTCTTTCATGTGCCGGAAGAAGAACGTGAGGATCAATGTTTCAATGTGGCTGCCATCCACGTCGGCGTCACACATGATGACCACTTTGTGATATCGGAGCTTGGTCATGTTCAAGGCGCGTTCATCTTCTTCTGTGCCCAGAGTTACGCCGAGGGCCGTGTAGATGTTTTTGATTTCTTCGTTTTCGAAGATCTTATGTTGCATGGCTTTTTCCACGTTCAAGATCTTTCCACGCAATGGCATAATCGCTTGGGTTGCTCGATCACGCCCCTGTTTTGCTGTGCCACCCGCAGAGTCACCCTCTACCAGGAACAATTCGCAAATCGCGGGGTCTTTTTCAGCACAATCGGCCAATTTTCCGGGCAAGCCAGAACCGCTCCTCACCGTTTTGCGCTGGACCATTTCACGCGCTTTACGCGCTGCATGCCTTGCCTGGGCGGCCAAAATTACCTTGTTGACGATGGTCTTAGCTTCGCCCGGATGCTCTTCCAAATAATTCTCGAGCATATCTGAAACCGCTTGGCTCACAGGCGCGCTCACTTCAGCATTACCGAGTTTGGTTTTGGTTTGTCCTTGAAACTGAGGTTCGGCGACTTTCACGCTCACCACAGCAGTGAGTCCTTCGCGGAAGTCGTCTGCAGAAATGTCAAACTTTAATTTGTCGAGCATTCCGCTGGACTCAGCATACTTCTTGAGGGTCAAGGTCAAGCCACGGCGGAAACCTGTCAGGTGTGTTCCACCTTCGTATGTGTTGATGTTGTTGACATATGAGTATAAGTTTTCTGCGTATGACGAGTTGTACGGCATTGCGACTTCCACTTGCTCACCAGTGCGCTCACCGCTGACATGGATGACTTCGGAGATCAGTGCTTCCCGATTGGAATCCAAATAAGAGACAAAGTCTTTGAGCCCTTCGTCAGAATGAAAGGTCTCGTTCAAATGTCCCTGCTCGTTGCCCTCTTCATCGTAGACCATTTCTCGCTCGTCCACGAGGGTAATGGTCAAGCCACGATTGAGGAAAGCAAGTTCCCGCATACGATTCGCAAGCGTTTCGTACGTGTAGACGAGTGTTTCGAAAATTTCTTCGTCGGGCTGGAATGTCACGATTGTGCCGTTTCGGTCGGATGTTCCGGTCTCTCGGACGGCATAGACCTCTTTTCCTCGGCTGTATTCCTGCTCGTAGGATTTTCCATTGCGATGGACCTCTGCTTTGAGGTGGCTTGACAGGGCGTTCACGCAAGAAACCCCAACACCGTGCAGACCACCGGAGACTTTGTAGCTGTCTTTGTCAAATTTACCACCTGCGCCAATCTTGGTCATGACGACCTGAAGGGCAGAAACACCCTCTTTTTCGTGGATGTCAACAGGGATTCCACGGCCATTGTCTTCAACGCGAATGCCGTTGTCCTTCGTGATTTGAACATGAATGGTGTCGCAGTGGCCTGCGAGAGCCTCGTCAATGGAATTGTCAACTACCTCGTAAACAAGGTGGTGAAGCCCTCTGACTCCTACATCGCCAATGTACATGGAAGGACGCATACGAACGTGCTCCATGCCTTCAAGAGCTTGGATGTTACTCGCGTCATAATTGCCAATGTTTTTTGGAGCATCCTTTGGATGTCCGTCTGCCTCGTTCACGTTTTCTTCCGCCATGGTTTCCGTCGTTATTGTTTGGTCCGAGCGCAACGCTCGATTCAGGACTTAAAAATAACACGGAAAGCCTGTCATACCCCCAATTTACGGGTGTTTTTGGGGCTCAGTTTTCCACATTAAACACCGGGTTGCTGACATCTTCAGAGGAAGCTAGAACGAGTAGCTCGCGCCCATTTGGAAACGCAAACTTTGATTGTCATATCCCGTAAAGAACGGGTTGGCCTGGTTCAATACATTGTTGATTTTTAACCAGCCGCTCAGGCGGGCATTGTAGAGGTACTCGGCTTGAAGATCAAGCAACGTGATGTTGTCCAGATCGTCGATATATCCTACGATTTGGTCCGTTTCTTGGATGGCTATGGGCGCAAGGAAATCGGCACCACTGGCAGAGAGGCCAGCTCGACCGGTCTGTATGAGAAGGTTGGCTTTCAGCCGGAGTTTGTTCTTGATGGTATGGGTGATGCTCGATTCCAATTCGAATTGAGGCAAGAACCAAGCAGCTTGATCATTGGTCAAGCTATCGCGGAAATGGTAATTGTGTTGTGCAACGCGCCCGCGCAAGGCGGTTGACTTCCCAAGATTCCAGGTGGCATCTCCGTGCAGAGAAGTGATGGTTACGTCTTGATAGAGTGGATCGAATGATTTTCCATCGCCGAATTCGTTGTTTGGCGCCCAAAACAAGTGCTGGTTGTTGCGCTTGAATGCTGCGTTGATGTTAAAAGAGAAACTGCGGGTAATGGATCCTCTCATGCCTGCAACGGCGTGGATGGTTTCGTAGGTGTTGTGCCAGACTTTGCTGCTGTCCAAGAGCCCCGTAGTCGGCATGGATACAAACGGATTGGCTTTCAATGCCGTTTGGTAGCGGTTTTGGCGAATGCCGCCATCAATGCGGATATACGGAATGAATAAGTCGCGCAAAAGACTCACAGAGGCGTCTAACTCGGGAGCGAAGAGAAACGGTTGGTTGCCTTGTGCATCGATCCAGAGGCCTAAGCCAAAGGCTGTTTTGATGGGACCAAACGTTTTTCGAATGGACGGGTGTATATCGAAGATTGCTTGGCGCTCGTTTATGGCTGTTAAGCCTTCTTCCAGTCGATTGAGCCGATCGATGTTCATGTGCACATCCAAATGAATTGGGATGGTGTCTACGAATCCGGAAAGGCCAATGCTGAGATCGAAGTTGTGCTCTTGAGCAAGGTTGCTTGCCCAGAGAAATGAGTGGTTCAACCCAATTTCATGTTGCCATGAAGCCGATTTTGCATGCCGGTTTGCAAGGTGGAGTGAGTTGGAGAATACTTGATAATGGTAATCATCACCTGCAATCACCAATGCGCTGTCTGCATTGGTGGAGCGAAATCCTCCATATAGGCTAATGTTTTCGCGTTGGTACAAAGAGCCAAAGGTGAGGGCTTCGTCATTCCAGAACTTCCGGTAGAAGCCACCCAAGTGGTTGGAGCTAAAGCCTTGTTCAATGGAATCGTTGTCGGTGAAGCCGCCATCGGTTGATTCGTGTTTGAATTGAACTCCCCATGATTTTGATCGTGAGCGCACATCCGAGTAACTTACGTGAAGCAGTGGGCTGAGATAGTTGCCCATGCCTGCATTGACATACCCTTTGTAAAGCCGGGGCAGTGGATCATTGATTTTCAAACGAACGGGGCCGTTGCGCGTCCAAACGGGCTCAACGTTGAGCATTTTGGGAATGACCGGGTAGGCAAAACTGGGTTTCTCATTGCCCATATTCGCCGCCTCTGGCCAATGAAGTTGTTTGTGCGCGTCTTGCAGAAAAACTTCCCGATCGCCAATGAATGTGACATCCAAATCCAAGGTGTCCGCTCCAAATTCAGATTCGGCAGCATAGGCGTGGCCAACAACCGCGAAACCAATCGCAGCAATAGCCAAGAAGAAGGAATGGTAGGTAATCGTCATAGGATCAAGGGGCTTCAGGCGTGATTTCTTCTGTGGAGGTGCTGTCAGCGCTGACGTTGATCATCATCGCTGCGTCTTCCAAGCGTTTGATTTCAATCAATCTTTTTTCCGCTTCAGCGCGTGTAGCAGGGTCCTGCACAAACTCAAGGATGCTTTCGCCGGTGGTTTTCGCTTGGAACCAATCTTCCATGCCGATGTAGGCATCGATGAGCAGCAAGAAGGCTTTGCGTTTCCAAGTGTCGAAGGCAGCGAATTGATCAATCAGCTGAAAGATTTGCGATTCGGTCTCCTTGTATGATTGATCTCGATAGGGGTAGGTGCAGAGCTAGTAAGCACACTCTGCCCCGCGCTCA
>CAXDQP010000150.1:0-5602 GCA_963991335.1 uncultured Flavobacteriales bacterium | reverse complement strand
ACGAGCGCGATGCTCATCAAGCCAAAGTCGGCTTTCGAAATGAGCCGCGCCAGAAGCACAATGAAAATCAACTGCAAAACAACCTGTGTCACCACGTTGACGGATTGCCAACGGATGGAAGACGCGAATGCCGGTTTTGCCGATTGCGTCATCAGCGGGCGATGCTCACCGATCGTTTCTCACGAATGACGGTCACTTTTACTTGACCGGGATAAGTCATCTCGTTCATGATGCGTTGGGAGAGATCGATGGACAGCTGGTCCGCCTGATCGTCCGATACTTGATCGCTTTCCACCATTACACGAAGTTCTCGTCCCGCTTGGATGGCAAATGATTTTGTGACTCCAGGGAACTCCAAGGCGAGGTTTTCAAGGTCGCGCAAGCGTTGCACATAAGCCTCGACCATTTCACGACGCGCGCCCGGACGAGCTCCCGATATGGCATCGCACACTTGGATAATGGGAGAGAGCAATGTGGTCATCTCAATCTCATCGTGGTGGGCGCCAATCGCATTGCAAATGTCTGGTTTTTCGCCGTGACGCTCCGCCAGTTTCATCCCCAATAGTGCGTGTGGCAATTCACTTTCTTCGTCGCTCACTTTTCCGATATCGTGCAGCAAACCGGCTCGCTTGGCAGCTTTGGTGTCAAGGCCCAGTTCAGCGGCCATGGTCGCACACAAATTGGCGACTTCTCGGCTGTGTTGAAGCAGGTTCTGTCCGTAGGATGAACGGTACTTCATGCGTCCGACCATGCGGGTCAGATCTCCCTTCATGTTGTGGATTCCCAAGTCAATGCAGGTGCGCTTCCCGATTTCGAGAATTTCTTCTTCGATTTTCTTTTTCACCTTCACTACCTCCTCTTCAATGCGGGCAGGGGGAATCCGACCGTCCGTCACCAGTTGGTGGAGGGAAAGTCGTGCGATCTCCCGGCGAACCGGATCAAAACAGCTCAAGATGATGGCTTCTGGCGTGTCGTCGACAATGAATTCAACTCCGGTTGCCGCCTCCAGCGCTCGGATGTTTCGTCCCTCTCTTCCGATGATTCGACCTTTGACGTCGTCATTCGTGATGTTGAAGACTGAAACGCTATTCTCTACGCTGTGCTCCGTAGCCACGCGTTGAATCGTTTGAATGACAATCTTCTTGGCATCGTGATTGGCTTTCTGCTTCGCTTCGTCCAAGATGTCCTGGACTTGCGTGGACGCCATGGCTTTTGCTTCCTGGAGAATCTGTTCTTGCAATGCGGACTTGGCATCATCGGCAGACATATTGGCGATTTGCTCCAAAAGCTCGACTGATTTCTGCCGATTTTTTTCGAGTTCTTTGCCCTTGTTGTCGAGGGCACCAAGGCGCTGCTCGACCTTTTCCTTTTCCTTCTTAATGTAATTTTCAGAAGATTTGATGCGGTCTTGTTCCTTCTTCAAATGATTGGATTCGTTGCGGATTTTGTCCTCCCGCGATTGAACCTTGGCACTGCGCTCCTTGAGTTCAGCGTTGTGCTTTTCTTTCAGTTGAATGAATTTCTCTTTGGCCTGAAGGATTTTCTTCTCCTTGATGTTTTCGCCTTGGGCCTCAGCTTTGCTGAGGATTTGGCTCGCCTGCTTGTTGAGCATGCGATTGAAAATAAAATAACCTAATCCTGCGCCAAGCGCAAGGCCGGCGAGGGATCCGATGATCAATGAAGTGGGTTCCATGGGTGCTGATTAAAATCAGACCTCGAGAAGTGTTTGAATTCGTATGGACAATTGGTCCAAATGTCGAACGGTTTCCGTCGAGGGCTCTTGCAGCTTCTCAACGCGGTGTTCGTGTTTGTGCACCGCATCTTCTGATGCAAAATGGAGGGCTGTCATAGCGAGCAGATCGATGATATCGTTTACCTCGAACTGTCCTTTGAAAGTTGCGAACTGATCGTTCACTTCTTCCGCTGCTTTTTTCAAGCGTTCAACCTGTTCAGCGGGGGCTTGCAAAGGATAATCTCGTCCTGCGATATGTACGTTGACCGTTTCCATTTATTCTTCAAGAAGGGCAATGCATGAATTTATTTCTTCCAATAGCTTTTGAATCGTGTTTGAATCGAAAGCTCGAAGGTCTTTTGATTGGGGGGGTTGGGGTGAATATGTTGATTTTGAACCCTGCACATCCGTTGAATGGCTCCATTTCATCTCAGCATCGATTTCGATTTGCGTTGCTGAAGAGGCTTCCTCGGGAACAGCATGCATCGCATCTGCGAGGAGGGAAGTGGATTTCAAATCGGATGCTTCTGTTTGTTGAATGCTTTGCAGCTCCATTGAGCGTTTTGCCGCATTCAATTCCGATTGCGCCTCAAGCAAGGCCGATTTGGTGTCCAATAACTCTTTTCGCTGGAGGTTGTGCATCTCTACGAGCGCTTGCACTTGGGCCAGGAAATGGTCCAACTTCGCTGGATTCCAGTTGGCTTGATGTGCTGTGCTCGAAGATTCTAACATCGTAGAGGGTTCTGTACAAACTTAATCAAATTGAAGACGAATTCATAGCTCGAGACGTTATCATCCTGGCTTAGTTTTGCCAACCTTCATGTGGAATACATCTCATTTTCGGTTTTTTGTCCGGTGTGCAGCACTGTGCAGCCTGTTGCTGCAAGATTTGCAGTCCTTTGCGGTGTGCCCGATTGAGAATGGTCGGGTTTGGCACGATTCCACATCATTTAGTGGGTGGGCAGGGATTCGAGATGGTGTGGCTTCTCCTTTGAATATTCCACTCATTTTGGCGTGGAACTTTGGCGAATTGCGTGCCGAGCATTTTCACACAGGTTTGGACTTTAAAACAGAGGGTAGAGAAGGGTTTCCCGTCTTAGCTGCCACCGACGGCGTCATCTCGCGGATCAAAATTTCCCCATACGGTTACGGTCGAGCGCTGTACATGAGCGGTCCGCAGGGGTTGACAACGGTTTATGCCCATTTGCGTGAATTTGCTCCTGCGATTGAGCAGTGGGCGGTGGATCTTCAGTACAAACAGCAACAGTTTGAACTGGACACCCGTCCGAGTCAATCGTTTGTTTTTGAAACAGGGGATACAATCGGTTGGTCAGGCAATTCAGGGGGGAGTGGCGGGCCGCATTTGCATTTTGAAATTCGCGAAACTTCAACGCAAAAACCATTGAATCCACTTCTTTGGCTATTTGAAATTGCCGATGAGACCGATCCAGAGTTGCGCGGCATTTGGCTGCTCCCCATGGGCGATGGTTCCATCAATGGACGCCAGCGGCCGGTGAAATTGGAACGCGAAGGCGTGGTTGTCGCAGCAGGCGGAATCCGGGTGGCAAACGATGCATTGGACCGATTGGACGCCGCGCGGTACAGCTGCGGAATTTACAAGGCCGAAATGCGCGTGGACGAAGAGTTGGTTCATGCTTGGAAACTGGATACGTTGGACTTCTCTGTCAACCGTGACATGAATGCGCATGCCTATTTTCCGGCTTGGTCTTCCACTGGAGAACAAGTCCATCGCATGCATCGACTGCCAGGGAATCGGCTGCCGATTTATACGCGCCAAACCACCTCGGGCGCGGTCTCTTGTGATGGATTGGCAAAATGCCAGAAGTCTCTTTCCATCAAGGTTTGGGACGTGCACGGAAATGCTGTTCAAAAGGAGTGGTCTGTGGTTTGGAAAGCAGCGGCGTCGGATTCGATTGCTCTGGCTTCCGTGAAAGATCCTGCAGAACTGAACGATCGAAGCCGTTCCCACGTGGTCCGCTCGAATGAAGGTTCGATCGAAGTGCACTGTCCTCCTCGCGCTTTTTATCATGACTTTTCGCTTGAAGTTTTGGATGCCGATGTTTCCAGCTTTCAAATTGGGACGTCGGATATACCTGTTTCGAAGCCATTGGAAGTGCGGGTCAATCGATTGGAGTGTTCCGCAAAAACGGCCGTGTGCTCGGTCGATGACGACGGCTCCGTAGGAGGGTGGTTCACTGGTGAATGCCGCAACGGTGCGTTTGTGTTTACGACCCGCGAATTGGGCAAATATGAGTGGGCGGTGGATTCGGTTCCGCCGCGTATTTCGGCACACCGACGGCACCGCACAAACGAGGATTTCGTGCTGGTCGCAAAAAACACGGCGGAATTACGGTTCAATCTTTCCGACGATGGCTTGGGCATTTCCAACTTCAAGGCCACATTGGATGGGAAATGGGTTTTGATGCGCTGGGATCCCAAGCGTGAGCGCATATGGTACTCCCTTTCGGATGCTAGGCATAGAACCGGAGAACAGCAGCAACTTGAAATCACTGCCACGGACGATGCCGGCAATGAAGTTAGGTGGTTCGGGTGGGTGCAATTTTGAAGGCGGAGGGCGCTTCGGACTAGCCTTGAAAGCCGCGTAAACCTTGTTTGAATCTACTGTAGTCAAGGAACATTATTAGCCTGATAGACAAGCTATTGTAGAATCCTGATTCAATCATTCGTTCAAAGTTTTCGCCATACGAGCTCGGCAAGGGTTGTCCCACGTCGTCTTGCAGCAATTGGTTCTTCCAGACCACGTTGATTTCAGACCCCGGAGCGAAGATCCAGCGGTAAACCATGTCAATGCTCCACGCATTGTAATTCACATCATGCGCTCCATTTAGCAGTGATTCTGGTGTTGCAAGCACGTCCAATCGTTCCAGTACACCGGAAGCGGGCAAGGTGTAGAAATGGTTGTATTGAACTTGGCTCCAGCTGTGACGAATGCGTGTGCTCAAACTCATTCGATTGCTGAAAATGTAGGTGAAATTTAGCACCTGCGTTCGTTCGACATTGTTACGGCTGCCCCAAACGCTTTGGAGGGATTCACCTCCCAATGAATCAATCATGAGCCATCCTCTTTCATTGTTGCGTTCGATGATTTTCCACACATACGTGACCATGGCGTTGTCGTTTATGCGAATGCGAGGCGCCAGCCGCAACGTGCGTTCCTTCCAATCACGATATGTATCTCCGCCTCCATACCATCCCCCAACATCCATGGCGATCATTTTGCGATAATCACTGCTGTACCAGCTGTCGATTGAATACCATCCCGGCTCTTTCCAAATCAATCCATCGATGCGTGACGAAAAAATGTCGTTGCCCGCGGTGGGCTGGGAGTTGAGACTCAGGTTCCAGGTGTTGAAGTTTCGCGTGGTGGCTCGACCGCCAATCTCAGCGTTCCATTTGTTGAACGTTCGAGGCGTTTCGATTTGATTGTGATTCAGTGAAACGAAGGCCCGCAAACGGTTGAACCGACCCCGAGGCTCGAAGGTGCGGTAATTGAAGGTGGCAAAGGATGACACTTCGTTGGGTGCAGCGAGAAATCCAAGATCGTTGGGGTCGTAGGTTTCTGACTCGAGGTAGTGTCCGGCATTGAAGGTGAAATTCCCTGAAATTTTTTGCACTCCAACACCGTAGGAATAGCCCTCGTCGTCATCGTAGATTCCGGCATTGAATTTTTGATTCAGTGCTCCGCTACCGGTGAAACTCCACGAATTTTCGCGGTTTCGTAATTCGAATTTTGCGGCTTGCACCCATGCATCGTAGCCATCACCTTCGCGCAAAACCAAGGTGCTCGAACTCGTAACGTACCCGTTGTTTGGCAGGTTTTGATCGACC
>CAXDQP010000149.1:0-5656 GCA_963991335.1 uncultured Flavobacteriales bacterium | reverse complement strand
GACTCCATTTTCGTGACCAATTTACGGCACTATGAGGCATTGGTCTCGACAAAACTTGCACTCGAAGCGACACGAATCGGTCTCAGCAATCAGGTACCGGGCGACTTAGTCGCTAGCGACGTCAGACAGGCGTTGCATCACCTCGGAACCATCACAGGGGCCATCGACCCCGAGGACATCCTGGATCACATCTTCAGCAATTTCTGTATCGGAAAGTAACCGACGCAAAGCAAGCAAGGGTTAAGCGGATAAAAGCGCTGTATAAGCCAGCTCTTGCTGGAATCTCTGCATTTCAATAAGATCGTCAGTTTGCGTTGATATGCATTTGCCAGGTACACTTTTGTACCTCAATTGTACCTCGTCACTTTTGGCGATTTAATTTTTACCTCGAAATGGCGGGCGAGTAAAATGTTTTTTTTCACCGTGCACAGTTTTCACGAATTTCGTTAGAACCGATAGTCAATGGTCACGAAGGTTAGGCTCAGACAAAAGGGAATAAGCAGGCGACGCATGAGCCTTTACACTTCTATGCTCATATTCCACGTCAAGAAGCAAATGAGCCAACGCGCCAAGAATTATTAGAGATTCACAGGATAAAATGCATTTGCTGCTTCGACCGTTTTGGCTTGGTCTTGATCTGTCAGTGTTGCGCACAGAAACCAAGATTCATAGGCAGAAGGAGGCAGGTAGATGCCCGACTTCAGCATGTGGTGAAAAAACTGTTTGAAGACTTCATTGTCTCCTTTTTTTGCAGATTCAAAGTCAAGAACGGGGTTCTCACAGAAGTGCACAGAAAGCATGGAGCCTACCTGGTTGATTTGATGGTTCATTGATTTCCTTCTGAAAACTTCGCTCAATTCTGTGGCCAAGGAACTTCCCCGCTCTTGGAGCTTTCCATACACCTCAGGGTTTTTGTCTAAGGCATTCAATATGGCATACCCTGCGCTCATTGCGAGAGGGTTGCCAGAAAGGGTGCCTGCTTGATAAACCGATCCCGTCGGAGCAAGATGCTGCATGATCTCTTTTTTGGCAGCGAAAGCACCAACCGGGAGTCCTCCTCCGATGATTTTTCCAAAACACGTAATGTCTGGGGTAACGTCATAAAGCTCGGCGGCTCCGCCTTTCGAGAGTCTAAATCCAGTCATAACCTCATCAAAAATGAGCAGTGCGTTTTGTTCAGAGCAGAGCTTACGCAACCCTTCTAAAAATCCTTTTTCAGGTGGAATGCATCCCATATTTCCCGCCACCGGCTCAATGATGACAGTTGCGATTTGACCATTAAACGTTTCGAAAAGTGTTTTGACACTGTCCAGATCATTGAAAGTTGCGATCAAGGTGTCTTTGGCCGTGTTTTTGGTAACTCCGAGGCTATCGGGGCTTCCGAACGTGATTGCGCCACTCCCTGCCGCAATCAAAAATGCGTCCGAATGGCCGTGGTAACATCCCGTGAATTTTATGATTTTATCAGCACCGGTATAACCGCGAGCGAGCCGGATTGCGCTCATGCATGCCTCAGTGCCCGAGTTGACCATTCTTATTTGGTCTATCTCAGGTACCATTTTGGTGATGAGTTCAGCAATGCGGGTCTCTAATTCCGTGGGAGCCCCGAAAGATGTCCCTCGATCAGCGGCCGCTTTTATCGCATCAATTACTTCTGGTAATGCATGACCTAGGATTTGGGGGCCCCAGGAATTGATGAAGTCGATGTAGCTATTGCCATCTTCATCATACAGATAGGACCCGGAGGCGCTTTTCAAGTATATGGGATGACCGCCGACTGATTTGAATGCACGGACCGGAGAATTCACACCTCCAGGAATGAAATTTTGTGCTTCGTAAAAGAGTTGGGATGATCTTTCGTACTTCACGGCTATTGGGTCTAGGATTTAGTTGCGCACAACATGCGGAGACAAAGGTCAGGCAGAACGATTCAAAGCTGGCATAAGTGCGGTTTTTTGTCAAAGCGCATCAGCGACCAGGTGCTTGGCCGATTTTGCTAAGAACCAATTCCTCAAGGCCCTGTATCCATCGGGGGTGGTCATTCAAACTGGGAACGAAATCCAATTGTTCACCTCCTTTTTCCTGAAAGAGTTCTACGTACTCTTCTCCAATTTCGACAATTGTCTCCAGACAATCTGCTACAAATGCTGGGCTAAACACGAGAAGTTTTTTGTCTCCTGCCTCGGCACGTGCTTCAATGACTTTGTCACTAAAAGGTTCAACCCATCCCCCACCAAGGCGAGATTGGAAGCACACGGTATATCGTTCAGGGGGGATTTGCATGCGCTCAGCCAAGGCTCTTGTGGTTGCGTAACATGTGGCTTTGTAACAATGGCGATTCTCCTCATTGATTTCGTCTTCACAGCTGTGATTTGAGCATTGGCGGTCTTCGTAGACTTTATCTAGTTGACGCTCAGGCAGACCATGATAACTGAACAAAATGTGGTCGTAGGAAGTGTGGTCAAATTCTTGCGCACGCAATTCAAACCCTTCGAGATAGCCCGGGAAATCCCAGTATTGACTGATTGAAATGATGTCAGGGATTACATACCATTTGCTCAAAATTTCAAAGGCTTTTTGCAAAGTTGATCCTGTTGATGCGGATGCATATTGGGCGTAAAGTGGTACAATCACGATGCGATCGTAACGGTCCAACTGCATTCTTGCCAGAACACCATCCATTGAAGGATTTTGATACCGCATGGCCAACTCCACTGTGACTTCTCCTTGGAAAGCCTCGACCATTTCAGGTCGATTCATGCGTTCTTGCAACAGGTCTCTCACGCTTTCGCTATTTGTCAACAGCGGTGAACCTTCTTCTGTCCAGACCTTCTTGTATTCACGTGCGCTGCGAAAACTTCGAATGGGTGCTATGAGTCCTTTGACAAGTATTTGGCGGGGTAGCCAAGGAATGTCAATTACACGGCCATCGCTCAGGAATTCCTTGAGGTATCGCCAAACGGCACTGGCAACGGGTGCATCTGGCGTTCCCAGATTAATCAGCAAAATTCCTGTTTTCATGGTATAGTCTCAAACAGCTCAAAGGCGCCCTGGTTCAACAATTTGTCATTTTTTGATTCGCTCAGTTCGCAACAGCACCTCGTGCATTCCTGAAATTCAATTCTCAAAATCCACTCGTTTGCAAGCGCACCTGCGGGTGATTCTGTTTTTTTTCGTGGCCAAGAGCATGAATAATTGCTGAGTTTTTGCAATTCAAGCACAGAATCGGATCTTTTATCCTTTTTTGACGTTGTATTTACAAAAGTCCGACAAAAATCTTGCCTCCCATAGCTTGGTCACGCCGAAGTCAAGAATATCTTTGTTCTCGCATGAATTCTGGCAGAAGAGTAGAGCATGATTTCAACGCGCTGAGTATTTCATTCCAAAAGGCAGACATAGCCGTTCGGAGTCAATTCAGCCTGAGTGCCAACGAGCAGACCCTTCTGCTCGAGAGCATTTCAAATGCAGGAGGTCAGAACGCAATGATTTTGTCTACTTGCAATCGAACAGAGCTATACTGCTCAGGACTGAGCATGGATGAAATGAGGGATTTGTTCTTGGGCAGCACAGAAACTTCGGTGGAAGTTTTCGAAAACGTTGCCTCGAAGTACCAAGGAAGTCAAACCATCGAGCACCTTTTCAATGTTGGATGCGCATTGAACTCTCAAATTTTGGGTGATACAGAAATCAGTGGCCAAATGAAAAGATCACTGTTTCATTCCAAATCGGCGGGAATTGATACAGGTTGGCTGGAACGTTTGATTTCGAGCGTGCTCCGATGCAGTAAAAGAGTGAAGCGAGAGACAGGGTTGAGCTATGGGGCGACTTCAGTTGCGTACAGTGCGGTTCAATACATGCGGGATTCTTTCGCAGCGCTGGACGGAAAAAAGGTCGTTCTATTTGGCTTGGGAAAATTAGGCCGGAATACCTGCCGAAATTTGGCAAAGCACCACCGGACTTCCGAGATCACCGTGGTCAATCGAGACAGCCAAAAAACACTGGATATTGCAGGTGAATTCGGTTTCCGATCAGCGGGAATTCAGGATTTGAAAAAGGTCTTGATGACTGCTGATGTGTTGATTTTAGCTACTGGAGCGGAGGAGTATACGGTCACCAAAGGGATGATTTTGCCAGAGAAAGAACTCCTGATATTGGACATGAGTATGCCTCGAAATGCCGATCCAAGTTTGGAGGAGCAGAGCAACGTGCGAATCGTTCACGTGGATGAACTGAGCAAAGCGGCAAACATTCGTTTGGGTGACCGACTCAATCATCTTCCCAAAGCGAAGGAAATAGTTGCTCAGGAAATAAAAGAATTCAGTGCTTTATTGGATTCGCTTGCGATTGCTCCGACACTGGGTTTGGTCTCCAAAAATCTGCGAACATTTCGTGACATTGAAATGACAAAATTGGGTTTAGATGACGAGAAAGAAGAACAAAGACTGCTTCTCTTATCGGATAAAATAATCCAGAAAGTCACGACCCAGGTCGCAACCTTTCTCAAAACAAAAAGTGACGATGTCGGTGAGGATATGACGATGTTTGAAGATGTGTTTCAAAGGCCTACGACCGGCAATGATTGAATTGAAAATCGGTACACGAGGAAGTGATTTGGCACGTTTTCAAGCCAACTTAGTTCAGCGGAAATTGGCTGAGATTGGCCTTGATTCTAAAATTGTAATCATCAAAACCAAAGGGGATGCGATTCAAAATCGCAGCTTGCAAAGCTTAGGAACGGGCATATTCACGAAGGCCTTGGATGATGCCTTGATCAACGGAGCCATCGATATTGCAGTCCATAGCATGAAGGATGTGCCCACTGTTCTGTCCCCGTCACTCTCGGAATATGCTGTACTTGAAAGGGGTGATGATGGCGATGTTTTGGTCGGCAATGATCCTTCTAGCCAAGTCGTGGCGACAGGCAGCATTCGTCGAAAAGCGCAGTGGCTCAGACGCCATCCCAATGATGTGGTGACCGATTTGCGCGGCAACGTGGAAACAAGAATCGAAAAAGTCAAGCGAAGTGAATGGAAGGGAGGAATTTTTGCAAAAGCGGGGTTGGTAAGACTGAATAGGCATTTGGATTTGGCGGATTCGATGGACTTAGATTGGATGATTCCTGCGCCGGCACAAGGAGCAATTGTGGTCATAGGTCGGACGGAGGAGCGAGTCTTTCAAGAGCAAGTTTATCAATTGAACCATCATGAATCATCGCTTGCCGTCGCCATTGAGCGCACCTTTCTGAACACGCTGGAAGGGGGGTGTGCAGCACCAATTGGTGCTCGAGCTTTCGTAAGTGGTAAACGGGTGAAGTTTGTGGGTTGCTTGACTGCACCGGATGGACAAAGTGAGGTTCGTCTTGAGAGGGAATCAATGGAGGGTGCTCCGGAACTCGGTGCCGTTTGGGCCAATGAACTTCTAAATGAAGGAGGAGGAGAAATCATGCGATTGTTGCAGAATTAATCTAGCTCAATGATCAAACTCCTTGTTACTCGGGTTCTTGCAGAACCAATTTGGGAGGATTATTCATTGGATAATTTCGAAGTGATCGAGCACGATTTTGTCGACATAACGAAGGCCAAGCCTTTGGAATACCCTGCCCATCGCTATGTTTTAGTCAGTAGTCAAAATGCGGTTGGTACGTTTGATTTAAAGC